>NZ_CAUVXI010000024.1:7406-32460 GCF_963555845.1 Protofrankia sp. Cas8
GGGCGCTCTTACACCCGGCTCGGCGGGTTCAGTCACCAACTGTCTGCACCGGTGTGGTGGTTGACGACGAAGGAGTTGACGACGAAGGAGTAACCGGCGGTGGCTGCGTCGCCGTCGCCGTCGCCGCGGGCCGTGCCGGCGCAGCTGCGGGCGGCTGCGCCGCTACGGAGGCCGCCGTTGGTGGCGGCGAGGTAACGGGCGCCGCCGTTGGTGGCTGCGACGAAGCAGCCGGCGACGTAGCAGCCGGGGAGGAAGCGCCGGACGGCGACTGGGCGCCAGCAGGCGACGCCGCCGGCTGCCCAGCCGCAGCTGGAGCGGACGTGGTGGGCTGCGGCGCGGACGACGCACTCGGCGTAACAGTCGCCGTCGGCGTCGGGTCCGGCGTCGGGTCCGGCTGCGCAACTGCACCGGACGTGGGTGTCGGCTCAACTGTGCCGGCCGGCGACGGCCCCACGGCGATGGCGGAATCGGTTGGTGTCGGGGCTGGCGACAACCCGGCATCGGGCGTTGCCCGGCCGCCTGGCGTAGCTACCGCTGGCGGCTGGCCGACGACGACACCGCCACCCGGATCGTTGCGGACCGGTGGGATCGTGAGTGGGTCAACCGCGCTGCCGTCGGCGGGCGGCGGTTGCACCGCGAACGGGCCGACCGTGGTTATCCCGGTGCCGCGCGTCGCCGGCGAGAGCCGGACCGCACCGATGTAACCGTCCAACCACAGTGGCGTGATACGGACCACGTCCCCGGTCTGCGGTGCGTGGATCACCAGGCCGCCACCGACGTACATCGCGACATGATGGATCGTCGCTGGATCGGAGCTGTCGTAGGCGTAGAAAACAAGGTCACCGGGTAGCAGCTCGGCCAGCCGGACGGCTTGGCCGACCCGGGCCTGATCTGCGGCGACCCGGGGAATGAGGATCCCCGTGCTCGCGAATGCCTGCTGGGTGAGCCCGGAACAATCATAAGAATCCGGACCTTGCGCACCCCACTCGTACGGCCGACCGAGCTGGCCGAGTGCAAACCGCAGCGCAGCCCGGGCCTGCGGTGACGGACCGAGACCGGCGACGTCCTGCGCCTGCGCGAAGATATGCCAGGCGGCCGTCTCAGGTGTGCTGGCCGTCCCCGGCGTGCTGGGCATCCCCGGTGTGGTGGCCGTCCCCGGTGTCGTGAACGGGTCGCCGATGAGCTCCGGCCCCGCCTGCGCCTGGCGAACAAGGTCGCGCAGGTCAGCCCGCAGTGTGGCGTCCGATCGCCCTGTCCAGTCGCCGTAGAGCCCGGAGCCGAGAACGGACCCGGGCGTCCGGGTGGTCGCAGCCTGGACCGGCGACGGCAGCCAGGACGCCGACACGGGGCCTTGCGAACCGCTCAACCCGCCCACCGCCATGCTGGTGACCAGCACGATGTGCGCGAGGTGCCGCATCTCGTGCCCGCCCCGCTGTGACTGCATGCTCCTCCGTTCATCCGGACTGTTGTGCATACCCATCCCCGACAGGAATCAGGAATTCAGTCTCCGCCCCCGTGTGCCGCAGGCCCGCAAAGCGGGGGCACCCGATCACAGCTACTTCGTACAAGCCACTCGGCGATGCGCGAAAAGCATGATCGGACCACCTTCGGCCCGCCGGATGCCACCGCTGCCGACCGTTGTTCCCCCTGGGCGATCCTCGCGCCCTCGTGCTTGTGCACGTTATACGGAGAGAGCGCCGTCACTCCAGCACGTCAGCCGATTGGAAATATTCGATCATGAAAACCCGACGGACCGACCTTTGATCCGGCTCCCGGATCGGAACCCGGATCGGAACCCGGCAATTCAGCCGACGTTCAAAGTCTATACACTAAACGTTTCCAGATCACAGTGCCGTTGTTCAGAAGAAAAACCTTACACCAACGGCCACACAACCGATGGCCGTTCGCCGGCTACGACCGGCTCCACCAACTGGCCACCCACCGGACATGGCGAATTTGCCATGACGAGACGGTCAGGAAATGCGGCGAGGACAGAGTTGGAAACTGTGATCGGGTCGATCTCCGCCTGATGCGGGGAGCCGACTTGGGGGGACAAGGAAGTCAAGGGATCATGGCGCGGCGAGGCCGCGCGTGCGGATCTTTTCCGGGCATTTCCCATCCACCTGCTGGTATCCTTGTGCCCTTTTCGGGCCGGCGCCGCCCCGACCGCGGCCAACATCCAGACAGCCAAAGGCGGTGCGACCAACTCTTTCGCGCCGGTGGAGGCGCGCAGAGACAGCGGGGGAACAACCGATGGCGGAGGATGGGTCCGGTCTGTGCCGGCTGCGCTACGGCGGGCTGGCGTGACCATCGCCGCCGAGAATGCGACGCTCGTCGGCGCCACCGGCATCTCACTGCCCCGTCGTCGGATCGTGGCCGAACAGGTCATGGTCATCGCCGGCCAGCTCGGCGCGGGCGGCGGCAATCTACTGTTCTCGATCGTCGCGCTGCGGCTGCTGAGCCCGGGCGACTACGCCGAGCTGGTCACGTTCATCGCTCTATATCTCCTACTGCATGTCCCGGCGGCCAGCCTGTCGGTGGGTAGCGCGATTGCGCCGGGCGACGAGCGGGCGCTGCGCCGCGCCGGGTTGGGGCTCGGCGCCGGCGCTGGCGCCGTCCTCGCGGCGACGAGCGTGCCGTTGTCCGCCGCGCTGCACCTGTCGACCGGGCTCGTGCTCGTCCTGGCCGCTGCCGGCCCGGGTGCGGGGCTGCTGGCGCTCGCCCGGGGGAAGCTGTACGGCGCCGGGCTCGTCGGCGGAGTCACCGCGAGCCTGCTGGCCGAGCCGGTGGGACGGCTGACACTCGGCGTGGTGCTGACCGCGGCGCTTGGTCCGGTCGGCGGAGCGGCCGGGGTCGTTGCCGCCGGCTACTGCGCGCTCGGGATCGCTCGGTGGCGCGGCGCCGGGGTGGCACCGTCAGTGTCGCAAAGCGCCACCGGCGCGAGCCGGCAGACGGCGGCGATGGTCGTGTTCCTGCTGCTCGCCGTCCTGGCGAACCAGGATCTCCTCTGGGCGAACGCGATCCTCGGGCGCGACCAGGCCGCGCTGTTCGCGGTCCTGTCGACGCTCGGCGGCGTCGCGGCGTTCGCGACCGCGACCATCCCGATGGTGCTGCTGCCACGGGCCGCGAACCGTGACACCGCAGCCGTGCTGGTCGCACTGGGCGGGGCTGCCGCGGTCGGTCTCGGTGCGCTCCTGGTCGTCGCGGTGACCCCGACCGGGTTCTGGGTGTCAGTTCTCGGCCCCGCCTACGCCGAGACCGGCCGGCTCGCCGTCGCCTATGTCGGGGCGATGGCGATGTTCGGCCTGGCCCGGGTGCTGGCCGCGGAGAACTGCGTCACCGGCGGCGGCCGGGCGTCGGGCATCGCGGTCGGGGTCACCGTGGTCGGCCAGGCGGTCGGCATCGCGCTCTTCCATGACGACGCGCGCTCGATCGCACTGGTCACCTTGGCCGCCATGACCGCCATGACCGTGTCGGTGGGCACCGTGACCATGCTGCGGGCACGGCCCTCGACCGTGGGCGCCGCATGGCCGAGCCGCCTGCGCCAGGTGGCCGCCAACCACACCGGGTGGGCGGTCGCGGGCCTCACCGTGCTCGGGATCGTCATCCGGCTCCTGTCGCCGCACAGCATCTGGGTCGACGAAGCGATCAGCATCCGCCAGGCCAAGCTCTTTCCGTTTCAGGAGTCCATCCGCGCGCTGCGGGACACCGACGTGCACCCGCCCCTGTTCGCCACGGTGCTGTGGGTGGAGGTCCACCTGTTCGGGACGGGCCAGTTGGCCGTCCGGTTGCCCTCGATCGTGACCGGCAGCCTGATGGTGCCGATGCTCTATCTGGCCGGCCGGGAGCTCTACGACCGCCGGGCCGGGCTGGCCGCGGCCATTCTCGGCGTCTTCGCCCCGTTCGCGGTCTGGTACTCGCAGGAGACGCGGATGTACCCGCTGTTCCTGCTGTTCGGAGTCAGCGCCACCTGGGCACAGGCACGGGTACTGCGGGTCGGCGGCCGCCTGGCGTGGGTGATGTACACCCTCGCCAGCGCGCTGCTGCTGTGGACCCATTACTTCGCGACGCTGCAGGTCCTCGCGCAACAGATCGTGTTTGCCGTGATCGCCTGGCGCCGGCGCGGATCGCGCCGCGCCAGTCGGGACGGGCCGGATATCGTGGTGCCGTGGTTGACCAGCATGGCCACACTGGCCTTGCTGGTCGCGCCGCTGGTGCCCTTCGTCAACGCTCAGTTCAACGCCTACAACTCCCGTGGCGGGGTGGGTTTCGCCGCGCAGACCAGTGACGTCGCCGCGACTGGCAGCCATCCGCTGCTCTCGATCTACTCGATCGGCGCGAACGGGGTCTGGGCTGTCTTCGGATACCACTCGGATGCGATCGTGGCCACCCTGGTCGCGCTGTGGCCGGTGGGGATGCTGGTCGCCTTCCTGCTGCTCGGCCGGGGCTACTCGCGCAGCGCGGTGTTGCTCGCCGCGACCGTGCTCGTCCCGGTACTGTTTCTGTTTGCGCTCGGTACGCAGAAGGACAACCTGTTCGAGGTCCGCTACTTCGTCGGTATCCTGCCCGGACTGATTCTTCTCATAGCGCGTGCTCTCACGAGCTGGTTGCGGACCACGGCGGGAATCGCGCTCGGCGTCGGGCTGGCCAGCCTGACCCTCGTGCTTGCGCTGAGCGACCAGCAACTCAATCCAAGCGACCCGCGCCTGTACGACTTCGACGGCGCCTTGAAGCACGTCACCGCTCAGGCGAAACCGGGCGATATAATCATATATTCGCCGATCTTCCTGGTCGATGTCGTTGATTACTACTCGCCTTCGCTCCCGTCCTATGGTCCTGGCTCGGGGTCGCTGGCGCGGGCCAGAACTGCCCGCCATGTGTTCGTCATCGGCAGCTTTCTGTCCGATCCCAACGTCGCGGTGGACACCAAAGCCCTTCTGGTCCGGCTGGAACAACGCCGGCAGGTCATCGACACCTTTCACGTCCCTCAAGTAACCGTCTGGGAGCTGCAGTGACCTTCACGCCGAGCCGGGAGACCCTCGCGGACAGCCGCCACCTGTCTCCGGTGGCCCCTGCGGCGCGCCACTCGGTCACCATCGACACGAGGATCGACCCCGCTCTCGATCTCGCAACCGGCATCGGAACCGGCATCGTCGGGGACCCGCGGCTCGCGCCGCCGACGTGGCAACCGATGGGGTCGGGCCGGCCGCTGCGGCGCCGGATGCTGTATCTGCTGCCGCTGAACGTGCTCGCCTTCTGCTGGTACTTCGGCTGGCTGCTGGCGCCCGGGCGGGTCGGCAACGCGTTCCTTTACACCCTCCTGCTGCTCGCCGAGGCATTCAATGCGGTGCAGGCGCTGGGCTTCTGGTGGACCTGCTCCCGGGAGCGCGTACGCCGGCGCCGGCCACAGGTCAGCGGACAGATAATCGCCGTGGACGTACTGGTACCGGTCTACAACGAGCCGGTCGACGTGGTGGAACCGACGGTGGCCGCGGCGGTCCGGCTGCGGGGCGCGCAGGTGCGCGTGTTCCTGTTGGACGACGGGGACAACCCGCAGATGGCCGCGCTGGCCAGCCGGCACGGTGCCGACTACATCACCCGGGCGGAACACAACGGCGCAAAGGCTGGCAACCTCAACCACGCGCTCGGCCGAACCTCCGCGCCGATCGTGGTCGTCTTCGACTGCGACCATGTGCCGCACCCGGACTTTCTTGAAGCAACGCTCGGTCACCTCGACGACCCCGGCGTGGGCTTCGTCCAGACACCGCAGTACTACGCGAACGCCTCGACCAACGAGGTCGCCGGCACGTCATGGGCCCAGCAGGCGCTTTTCTTCGGTGGGATCGCGCGGGGCAAGGACGGCCTGGGGTCGATGTTCTGCTGTGGAACGAACATCGCCTTCCGCCGTAAGGCCCTGGCGGAGGTGGGCGGATTCTCCGAGGATTCGCTGACCGAGGACTTCGAGCTGTCGATCCGCATGCACAGCCGCGGGTGGCGATCGGTCTACGTTCCCGAGGTTCTGGCCAGTGGCCTCGGGCCGGCTGACATGGCGTCCTACACCAGCCAGCAGCTGCGGTGGTCCAGAGGCTGCATCTCGGCGATTCCGGCCGTGCTGGCCGCGGGGCTGCCCCGGCGGTTGAAGGCGCAGTACCTGCTGTCCGCCGGCTACTTCCTGTCCGGCTGGACGGTGCTCATCTACATGATCATGCCGTTGGTCCGGATCCTGTTCGGCGTCCAGCCGATCACCGCGGCCAGCGCCGACCAGTTCCTGCTGCACTTCGCGCCTTACTTCGTCGTGGCCCTCGGCACGGTCGCACTGGCCGGGAACGGTAGCTACACCTTTGGCGCCTTCACCCTGCAGAGCGCGAGCTTCTGGATCGGGGTGCTGTCCACGGTGCGAGCGGTACTGCGCCGGCCCGGCCGCTTCGTCGTCACACCGAAGCAGGGGGCCGGGTCCTGGCAACCGTCGGTGGTCGCGGTACCCGTCGCCGCGGCCGTGGTGCTGATCGCTGCCTCGATCTACGGGTTGACCCAGGACCGGGGCCCGGGAATGGCGAACAGCATCGCGTTCGCCGGCGTACACGCCGCGCTGATGCTGCGCGGGGCCGCACCGGCCCTGGGGTGGCGGGGCCGGACGGCACGCACCGCCGTCGCGTCCGAGGCCACGCCGATCGCGGCCTGACCGGATCCGAACTCCGGTCCTGGTCCTGGTCCCCCCCGGGGGAGACCAGGACCAGGCTCAGCCGAAACGGCCGTTGACGTAGTCGGCGGTCCGCGGGTCGTGCGGGTCACCGAACATCTGCTCGGTCCGCCCGTACTCGACCACGTGACCGGGACTGCCCTCCACGGCGAGGAAGAACGCGCAGTGGTCGGACACCCGCGCCGCCTGCTGCATGTTGTGCGTCACGATGATGATCGTCACGTCCGAGGCGATCTCGGCGATGGTCTCCTCGACCCGGCGGGTGGATGTCGGGTCAAGGGCCGAGCAGGGCTCGTCCATCAGCAGCACATCCGGCTCGACGGCCAGGGATCGGGCGATACACAGCCGCTGCTGCTGTCCGCCCGACAGCGCCCCACCCGGCGAGCGCAGGCGGGTGCGGACCTCGTTCCACAGCCCGGCCCGCAGCAGGCACCGCTCCACCAGAGATTCCTTGTCCTTGCCCTTGATCCCGGCAAGCTTCAGGCCGCTCGCGACGTTGTCAAAGACCGTCATGGCGGGGAACGGGTTGGGCTTCTGGAAGACCATGCCGATCCGCCGGCGGGTCTCCTGTGCCCGCTTGTCGGCGGCGTAGATGTCCTCGCCGTCGAGCAGAACCTGGCCAGCCAGGGACGCGCTCGGGATGAGCTCGTGCATCCGGTTCAGAATGCGCAGGTAGGTGGACTTGCCGCAGCCCGAGGGCCCGATGAGCGCCGTCACCTCGCCTGGTCTCATGGTCAGCGACACCCGGTCGAGGACCTTGCGCTCGCCGAACCAGGCGGAGATGTCCCTCGTCTCCAGCGCCGCACCCGAAACCGGCCCGGTGCGCTCGCGGCGGGCGGCGGGAATCAGCCCGCTCGCCGTCGCCGTCGCAGCCGTCGCCGTCACCGCAGTCGCCGGATCGGCCACGCCTGGCAGCTCCTCGGTCGGCTTGTCGAGGGCGGGCATGCCGATCATGGGCGCGTCGGACATGACGTCAGTCCTTTCCAGTCGGACGATGTGCGATCGTGCTGTTCTGCGCATCCGGCGGCTCAAGCGGACTCGAGTAGGTGCGCAGGCTAAAGCAGGTGCGCGGGCTAGAGCAGGTTCGGGAGCAGGCGGGCGAGGCTTTCATAGACGTTCCAGACCACCGCGACCAGCACAGGTGCGCTCAGAAGATAGGCCGCCGGCGTCTCCCAGCGGTGGAACAACCAGGTCGCGAACACCACCGCGACGAGAAGCACCTGCGCCCACAGCAACAGGGGCAGGGCGGCGGCCGGCTCGCCGGCAAGCGAACGCTCGTCGGCGTAGATGGCCGGGCGGGTACCGGCGGACGGCTGCGCGGCGGTCGTCAGGTTGGCCGTGACCGTCAGCGTGTGCGTCGGGCTGACGGCTGGCGCCGAGGTCACCAGCGTGATCCGGTGGACGGACCCGGTCACCGGTTGCGGTGGGGTACGCCCGTCTCGGATCTCGACGACGGTGAACTTCGAGATGCCCAGACCTGTGGTCGCGATGATCTGATCGCCGTTGCGCAGCTTGTCGAGCGTGGCGAAGGGGGCGCCAAACGTGGTGCGCCGGCCGTAGACGACCGCCGTACCGGCCTGTCCGGGCAGCGGTGTGTCCCGGCGATGGCCGAGCCCGCGGGTGAGCGCGCCGCTCGTGGTGCCTTCGACCACGACCTGACGGACTTTCAGCCGCGGAATCTCGATGATCGCCACCGGCGCACCCGGCGTGATCGGTGGTGCCACCGGAGCAACCTCGTCACCGACCTGGGCGAGCTGGCCGCGAAACGTCTTGTAGAGGTTGTCCTGGGTCCGGGCCTCCTGCAGCCCGGACACCGCGAGCAGATAGCCGGCGAAGCCGAGCATCAGCACGGCCACACTGATGAGAACCCGCCCGGCGGCGATCGCGATGACCGCCCGGCCACCGACCGGCGGGCGTGGCGGCTGGCGTGGCGGCTGGCGCTGGCGCCGCCCGCCCCGGTTCGGCGGCGCCGCGCCCGGTGCCACGGTTGAAGGCGCGCCCGGTGCCGGTGCCTGAGTCGTCACGCTCACCCCGTCTACTTCCACATCCGCGGCAGGACCCGGGTCAGTGACCGCGTCGATGCCGACGCGGGTCCGCCGCGTGAATACCAGACGAGCCCGAGGCCGAGTGCCACCGAGCCGAATCCGATCACGATCACGAGAAGTATCGCGAGCCGCCCGACGCCGGTGGACTCCACCAACGGTCCCGTCCGGGCCGAGGTGGTGAACGCCGCGGTGGAACTCGCCTTCGGCGTGGCCCGAGCCGACGAGCTGGCGCTGGCCCGAGCCGTCGCGCTGGGACGAGGACTGGCCGTACTGCCACCGGTCGAGGTCGTGGTCCCGCTTCCGCTACTCCCAGAGGTGGTTCCATCACCGCTGGCCCCGGAGGTCGTACCGCTGCCGCCCGTCCCGGACGCCGTCGTGCCGCCCGTCGCGGACGTAGTGCCAGTGCCAGTGCCCGAGGATGTGGCCTGCGCAGTGGGCGACGGGCTCGTCGACGGGGTCGGTGTGCCGGTCGATGCCGGCGCCGCCTGCAGCCGCACCGCGGCCTGCACCGTGCTCGCCTGTGCGACCAGGTTCGCCGGCAGGCTGAGGTAGCCATCGGGCAGCTGGCCGTTGTCGATCCCGTGCGCCTGGCCCTTGGCCGCGGCGAGGTCGATGAAGTCGGCCATCTTGGCGGCCTTGGTCTTGTCGATGCCGCTCGTCGGGACCATCGCGTAGTGGACCAGCGCGAGCGGGTAGAGCGCCGGGTCGGTCGCCGCGTAGTCGGCCTGGCGGACGCCGTTCGCATCGACGGTCATGGCCTTGACGGCCGCCGTGACGGCCGCGTCGGTCGGGGCGTTAAACGAGCCGGCGGCGTTCTTCAGTTCCGCCTGCGGCAGGCTCAGGTTGGTCGCGTCCGCGCTGTCGAACAGCACGAACAACGACCGGGCACCCTGGCGCGCCGCCGAGTAGGACGACGGCTGGTGCCCGGGATCCTGGTCGGAGATGGTGCTCGGGTCCTTGCCCGCCGGGGCACCGGCCGCGGCCTGGCGGACGACCGCGTCAAGCCCGCTCAGCGGGGCGAAGGTCATGTTCATCGCCGACGTCGGGTCGACCGTGCGGAACGTGTCGAGCGGGTACCGCACGTTGCCCTTGTTCCACGCGTCCAGGAAGTAGCTGCTGACGTGCATGCCGTACGGGTCCTTGGTGCCCTTGAGAAAGGCGCTCGCGTCCGGGTCCGCGGTGAGCCAGCGGGTCACCTCGTGGGTCAGGTCCTCGCCGTCGGCCGTGAGCACCGGCGGGAAGTAGTTCTGGGCGGTGAAGTCCTTCGCCCAGGCGACACCGGGGTTGAGCGTCTGGAACTCCGGGTCCGCAAAAATCGTGACCGGGTTCCCCGTCGTCCCCGGGTTGGGGCAGTACGCGCTGCCCGGTCCGGTGATGGGCGCCGTGGGGTCGCAGCCGGGCGGCCCGCCCGAACCGTACAGACCGGGATAGGACTGCGTGAGCAGCTTGGCGACCAGCCGGGCGTCCAGCCGCAGCGAGGTGATGGCCGTGTGCGTCACGGGGTCGTCGAGCAGGAAGCCCAGCGAGATGGCGGACACCGCGAGCGGCGCGTAGGCCACCGGATTCGGCCCGGTCGCGCCGGTGGCGGCCGGGCGCGTGGTCAGGGCCATGTCAACGGTGCCGGCGGCAAAGTCCGACCGGGCCTGGGTGTCGCCGAGCAACGAGTAGTCGACGTTGAGCGCGGGCGTGCCCGCGCACGAGCGGGCCGTCCAGCTCAGCATCGCGAGGTTCGCCACGGGGGCGCCTTCGGAGGTGAAGTCAGAGTTGTTGATCGAGCATGCCCCGGCTCCGAGACGGAAGGTCAACGGGATGGCGACGTGCGGCGTCCAGCTGTTCAGGAGCTCGGCGGACGGCTGGGTGAGCTTCCACAGAACCAGCGAACACGGCCGCGTCGAGTTACAGCCCAGGCTCGTCAGCTCGCGCCCCGTCTCGACCACGAAGTCGACGCTGCCCGTCCCGTCCGGCGCTGTGATCCCTTTACGCCTGTTACCCGGACCGTCGGGACCTGCGCCGTTGAGCCCGCCGAGTGCGGTGGGATCGGAACCTGAGGCCAGGGTTTCGGACCCGTAACAGTCGGCGGCCGACTTCGGGTCGGGGCGGCACTGGTAGATCCGGACCTCGTTCGTCGACAGGTCCGCCCCGCTGGAGGGGAAGCCCTTCCAGCTGAGGTGGATCGCCTCGAAACCGAGGTCGCTCGTCTGGCTGACGGTCACCGACGCGTTCGCCCCGATCGCCGGTGCCGGGACGGTCGTCGCCACCGGGACGGCCGCGGCCCGCGCCGGCGCCGCTCCTGGCAGGACCAGGGAACCGGTGACCGCCACGACCGCGCCGGCCAGCGCGACGGCGACGCCTACCCGCTCCCTTACCAATCTCGGTGACACGTCTTCTCCAGCCGGGGAGGGACACACCGCGGACGGGTGTGCGGTGCTGTCGGAATCATTCCGCCAGTTCGGACGGAATGTATGGAGCGATCGCTCGGAACACATGGAGCGGTAGCTGCATGCACCGCAGAGCCCGGCGCGAACGCCGGGCTCTGCGTGACATGAGCGTTACTTAGGAGATGCCGAACTTGGCACCACAGAGCGTGCCCGTGCCCGAGGTGGGCAGCGAGATGAAGCCCTCGTTGGCGCTGAGCGGGTGGGTGCAGATGTAGCCGGCCTTACCGAAGACCGGGGTGTAGTTCGACCAGATCTTGTCCAGACCGGTGCTGCCGGGCTGGTTCTTGAGGACGTTGAACAGCAGGCGGGCGAACTTGCCGGACGGGTTCAGCGAGTACGGGCCGGCCGCGCCGTTGGCAACGTCGGGGATGGTGGCGGGGACGCTGTCGATCTCGCGGACGGTGAAGCCGTTCCGGTTGTCCACGTCGCCACCGCGGGACTGGGCGACCCACTTGCCAGCCGAATACGGCACCAGCGCGTCGCCGATCGTGTCACCGGCCTGGAGGTTGGCCTGCAGGCTCACACCGCTGTTCTCCTCCATGGTGGCGGGCTGACGCACGCACGCACCCGGCACGAGGGCCGCGTTCGGGCCGTTCACGTTACCGCTGTTGCTCAGCGCCTTGAGGAAGGAGTTGCGGGTACCCGACCCCGACTGCGGCAGGTAGGGCTCGATGGGCGAGCTCGGCAGGGCCGAGTTGATGGTGTGCCAGTCGGTGAGCGTGCAGCTGTAGATGGCGGTCAGCTGAGCGGTGCTGACGGTCTTCGGCGTCAGCTTCGGCGAAACCGGCTTCGCCGCCCAGGTCACCACGTCCTTGGCGTACGCGAGGAAGGTCTTGTCGACGTCGGAGGCCTTCGTCGCGTCCGGGTACCGCGAGGAACGCGCGAAGTCGACGCACACGCCGGACGCGTTGTAGGCCGCCGGGTCGTTGTTCAGGGCCGTGACACCGGCACTCGAACCGTTCGGCCGGGCGTAGTTCGCACAACCCGCCTTGGCGGTGATCGGGGTCGTGCCGGTCGCGTTCCAGCTGTAGAGCTTGTGCGCCGGGCTCGTCGCGTTGTACGAGACCGAGTAGTCATTCATGATGTTCTGCGTGGTGTCCGATCCCACACCGACGATGTCGCCGGCCGCGGGGGTGACGCCCGCCGGCGGGTCGGCCAGAGCCGGTCCGCCCATGACGCCCACGGCCAGCGCCGTGGCCGTGATGGCGACCGTGAGGGCCGCCTTCTTCGGAATGTGCATGTTCCACTCCTTGTGGGGAACGGTTTTCACGCGGCGACGTTCAACCGTCGCCCGAGCCGTCGGTGGCTCGGATATGAGATTTCCATATCATTGATGAACACGGCCAGCCACCCGAGGGATTTACCGGGCAGCCACCAGGTAACCATTTCGTAAACTCCTGTGAATGTACGTTCACAGGTATACTCGGCATTTTGTCGGGGCAGCGGCGGAATTCCTGCCGCCCGGACGCCGCTCATGCCGGTGGCGAGCGCCGGCGCAGATGCGCGCTCAACAACGGAGGAACGAAGAAGGCGGCCAGTACGCTGAGGCCGGCGAACACGAAAAGAACATTCGCCTGGTGACCGCCCTGGCGTAGGCTGGACACCGATACCGGCGCCGCGGAGATGTCACCACCACCGGAACCATTCGAGCCGCTCGAGCTTGCTCCACCGGTGGCCGTGACAACCTGTCCGGTCTCCGGGTCGATTGTCGTGCCCGCACCCGCCGAACCGGTACCGTTCGACGAGTCGCCGCCCGTCCCGGTACCCGACCCGGTGCCGCCCGAGCCGTCGCCCCCGGACGTGTCGCCCGAACCGCTGCCGGTCCCGCTCCCACTGCCGCTACCCGAGCCCGAACCGCTACCACTGGTCGAGCCCGAACCACTGCCGGAACCAGTCCCGCTGGTAGAGCCGGAACCGCCCGACGTGCTGGACGTCGCCGTGGTGCACGCTGGCGCGCCGGCCTTCGCGCAGTCGGCAGGCCGTGGCGCGGTGTTGAGAACCTGCAACGCGGGATTGTTGCAGCTGGCCAGGGTCGGTGGAGCGATGTGCCCCGGTATCCGGTTCATCTGGTCGAAGCCGGCCTGCACGAGGTTGACCGGCAGTGGTGAGAAGCCGAGGTTCTCCGCCTTCTGCTGGCCGGCGCACAGGAAATAACTCATGAACGTCGACAGCGTCCGTCCCTTGTCGGCAGTGAAGCGCCCGACCTCCGCAGTCGGAACAATCATGTAGCTGTAGCTTGAGACCGGGTAGACGCGGGGGTCGTTGTAGGAGTAGACACCCTCGAGGTTCTGGGTGAGGTCGGTGTTGAGTTTCGCCTGCGTGAGAGCAACCGCGACATTGCCCGCGGTCGGCTGGACGTAATATCCACCGGCGTTCAGGATGCTGGCGACCGGGAAACCCGAACGCTGGGCGTAGGAGTATTCGACGTAGGTGATGGCGCCCTCGCCGTACGGTGCGGCGACGTAGTTGGCGACGCCGCTCGACAGCGCCTGGCCCTTTGCCCCGGGAAACGTCGGGTAGAAGGACTGCAGGCCGCAGTTACCGGAAAAACTCGCGTACTTTCTGCAGAAATCCGTCCACAGCCCGGGGTACTGCTTCGACATGTAGAGCGTGAACTGGGCGGAGGTGCCCGAACCGTCGGAGCGCAGGACGGGGGTGATGGCCTTGTCCGGCAGCTGTCGGCCGTTGTCCGCGGTGATGGCCGGATCGGACCAGTTGGTGATGACTCCGGTGAAGATCTTGGTGAGGGTCTCACCTGAGAGCCGAAGGTTGGTGACCTGCTTGCCCGCGACGGTCAGGTGATACATGAACGACGTCCCACCGGCGACGATCGGCAGATAGGCGTAGGGCCGCCTGGCCGCGAGCGGCAGCTCGTCGGTGTCGTTGCTGCCCGGGATCCGAGGCTGGAACGGGATCTCGGAGACGGCGAAGTCGTTGAGCCCGTTCCAGTAGTCCGACCGTCCCGACGACGAGCCGTTACCGGTGTAGTTGACCGGCAGCCCGTTCTTGCGGACGTCGCGGACCCACTGGCTGATCATGATCTCGCTCCAGGTGGAGCCTGATCCGGCAACAGCGGCATAGGGGGCGTCGGCGCTGGCCGGCGGGCTCGCCGCCATCCCGACGCCGCCGACCGCGACCGCGCTCAACGCGATCGCGACGAGGCGGGCGACCAGGCGACGGCCCTTCCCGCCTGCGGTTCGCGAGCCTGGGCGGGTATTGCTGGGGAGAACGGCGAGCATCTTCTACGACACCTCCGCGGAGCGGCGCTTCTGCCGGCGTGAGAGTGCTCCGGGGTTGCGACCACCGACGACGCGGGCGATGACGAACAGCACGAGGACGAGGATGAGCAGCGTCAGGGCCGCGCCATAGGCGCGTGCGACCGACTCGGGCTGTGGGAACTTGACGTAGTTCAGGACGTAGAGCGGCAGCGAGAGCATCGCGCCGTGGGCCGGGTCGGCGTTGAGGTCGTTGGTGAAGCCCGCCGTGAGCAGCACCGGCGCGGTCTCGCCGACGCCGCGGGCAACCCCGAGGATGACCGCGGTCAGCAGGCCCGAACGGGCGGTGGGCAGGACCACGTGCCACACGGTCTTCCACTGGCTTCCGCCGAGGGCGAGGGACGCCTCCCGCAGACCACCGGGAACGATCCGCAAGACGACCTCCGCCGTCCGGGTGATGATCGGCATCATCATCACTGTGATGGCGAGCGAGGCGGCGAACCCACACCGGTTCGTGCCGAGCGACAACACCACGGTCGCGAAGACGAACAGGCCCGCGACCACCGACGGGATCGCGCTCATCGTGTCGACGATCGTGCGAACCGGGCGGGCGAGGGGACCGCGTACCTCGTTGAGGAACAGTGCGGTGGTGATCCCGAGCGGAACCGAGATCAGTACCGCGACGCCGACCTGCAGCAGCGTGCCCACGATGGCGTGGAGCGCGCCGCCGGAGGTCAGCGGGTCTGACGGGGCCGTCACCGACATCGTCTGGGTGAAGAAGTTGAGGTGCAGCGCGGTGTAACCACGGAACGCCGTATAGCCAATGATCAAGGAAAGTATCGTGACGACCGTCAGCCCGGCGGCGTGGCAGATCACCGACATGACCCGGTCGGCCAGTGCGACGCCGCGGCCCTCCCGCGACAGCACGACGGTCGAGTAGACCGCCAGGAAGAGCACGTAGCAGCACAGCCAGAAACCGACGGTCCCCGACAGCGGCAGGAGCCGCTCGAAGAGAACCCAGGTCAGGCAGAGTGCGCACAGCGCTGACCCACCCACGGCGAGGACATCGTCCGCCGTGACCTGGGCCGGGCGGATCCGGACCTCCGGCGGGGACTCAGGCAGCGCGGGTCCGGCCGGGTTCCGCACTGTGCCGGGCACCGGGTGCCCGAGCGGCGAAGTCGTGGTGATCGCCATCAGATCTCCGTTGCCTCGCCGGAACGGGACCGGCTGATGATGGTCGAGGCGAGCGCGTTGACCAGCAGTGTCAGGGCGAAGAGCACCAAGCCGGCACCGAAGAGCGCGGCCAGCCCGAACGACCCGGACTCGTTGTAGCGCAGCGCGATGAGTGAGGAGATCGACATCCCACCCTGTTCCAGAATGTGGATCATTCGTCCGGGTGAGGCGAAGAGCGGTGCGATGATCAGATAGACGGCGATGGTCTCGCCCAGCGCCCGCCCGAGACCGAGCATGACCGCGCCGACCATGCCGGCTCGGCCGAATGGCAGGACGACTGCGCGGATCATGCCCCAACGGGTGCCACCGAGTGCCAGCGCCCCCTCCCGTTCGCCGGCCGGGGTCTGCGAGAAGACCTCGCGCATGATCGATGTAATGATCGGCGTGACCATGAGTGCGACGACGAGCCCGGCGATGAAGGTGGACGAGGCGTACTGACCGAGACCGGTGACCCCGCGGTGGGTGTGGAAGAACGGAAACCAGCCGAGATGGTCGGCCAACCAACGGCTCACCGTGATGGCCCGGGGCTGGAGGAAGAAGAAGCCCCACAGCCCGTAGACGATGCTGGGGATGGCGGCCATGAGGTCGAGCAGGGAAACCATCGGACGGCGCAACCTACGCGGTGCGTACTCCGAGACGAACAGCGCGGTACAGATCGACAGCGGAACGGCGACGACGAGCGCGACACTGGCAATGAGGATCGTTCCCAGCAGGACCGCGCCGACACCGAACGTGTTCGAGCTCGGCAGCCACTGGGTCTCGGTGAAGAAGGACAGGCCGACCTTCCGCAGGGCCGGCAGTGCCTTGTAGAGCAGAAAGACGCCGATGAAGCCCATCGTCGTCATCACGGTTATGGCGGCCGTCCGGCTGACGCCGCGAAATACGCGGTCGGCAACTCCCGGCCGTGGGCGCGTGTCGCGCCGGACCTCGACAGGGGAACCCGCATCCCCGCCCGATGCCACCTGGCCTGTCTCCAGGTCGGTGGCCAGATACGCGCCGGGCGTCACGGTGGAGTCTCCCCCTGACCGGCGCCGGCGACGTCGGTTCTTCTCCATCGCTTCGATATAAAAACAGACATCGCCGCCCAGGTGGCGATCCGAAGGTGAACAAACCCCGAATTCTGACAACCATCGGGAGGCATCACAGGTATATGAAATGAACGGGCGTTCATTTCGTATACCTGTGGTGGCGAGGCGGGGCAGGCTGCTGCGGGCCCGGACTGCTCAATCGAGGACCTTGCCCGATCGAGAATCGGCTCAGCCGGTTCGGACGAAGCGAGCCGCGTCGGCGACCACGTAGTTGTCGGTTCCGGTGGTGGCCACGGTCACGGTTCCCGCCGTTCCGACATCGAACGGCCAGGCCCCGATCGGCGCCCAGCGACTGCCACCGGCGCGCTGGTCCACGATGACCGTGGCCGAGCCGCCCTGGTAGGCAACGGTCACCGGCACGTTCGACGCCCGCGTGGTTGCCGACGTCCACCGCAGGTAGACCCGATAGGTGCCGGCCGTCGGTAGGGAGGGCACGAAGCGCACGCTCTTGCCACCTTTGCCGGCGTTGCCGTCATGCAGGTAGCCGGTGCCGTAGTAGCCGGCGATCGCCGTACTGGACGTCCAGCCACCAGTGATCACTGTTGTCGGGGCGGTGTCGTCGACGGCGACGTCGGGATAGTCCAGCGCGGCCATGTCCTCGAACAGCCGGGTGCGAAGGGCCACCGGGTCGAGGGCCTGCACGGTCACAGCGCCGTCGAGCGCCAGCTTGGCCGCGGTACCGGCCGCCTGCCCAAGAATCATGAACACCGGCTCCATCCGCACCGAGCTGTAGGCGACATGCGACGCTGACAGACAGACGGGGACGATGAGGTTCGTGCACTGCGCGGCATCGGGGATCATCGCCCGGTACGGCAGCCGGTACGGTGCGGGAACGGGGATCTGGAAGTCGCCCTCGTTCGTCACCAGCCCGCTGACGACGAGCCGCTGGCTGTTGTGAGAATCCCGGGCGTAGCTGGCTAGGCCGATGCCGTCGGCGACGGTGGTCTGGCCACGGCAGTCCGCCTCGGTCAGGACATAGCCCGAGCTGACCATCCGACGGGCTTCACGCACGTAGAGTTGCGGCGGCCAGTTACCGGTGGCGGTGAACTCGTCGGGTGCCAACCCGTAGGCCGCGACCGCGGACCGGACGTCGGCGCGCACCCCGGTGTTGTTCGCCAGGAAGTAGAGCAGGCCCTGCTGGTAGGCGGTGTGATCAGCCACGATCGGCGCGCGCTGCGTCCAGGTCGCGCCCGGGTAGGTGTCCGCGGCGCCGACATGGTCGAGCGAGAAGGGGCCTGCGTTGTTCCCGTCGAACTTGGCGTTCGGCAGTGCCGCGTTGTTCAGGAACGCGGCGGCCTTGTCGGTGAACGGGTCGGCGTACCCGGCCGCGATCAGCCGCGGTACGAGGGCGTAGCGGTTCGGGTCGTAACCGGCGGGCCGTGGAAACGCGATCCGGTTCGACGCCTTGGTCAGGCAGAGCCGGTAACAGTAGGCCTGGACGTGGGTGTCGCCACTGCCGATGGCCCCCAGCGCGGCCGCGGAGATCTCGGGCAGCAACCCGCTGGTCGGGTCGCCCGCCCGCCGGTACGGGTCGACCGCGACGCTGAACTGGTTCTTGGAGAACACCTGGACGCCGTTGTTGGACTCGCCGTAGGTCGCGTTCGACTCGCGGCCGATCCGGTGGTGAACCCCCGCGAGCGCCAGCAGGTCCCCCTCGTAGGAGGCGTCGATGAACATCTGCGCCCGCACGACGGTGCCGTCGTCCGCCGTCACGGAGGTGAGCCGGGCGCCGCTGCGGCCGACGGAGGCCAGCGTCCGCTTGGTGTAGACCGGCACCTGCGCCCCGGTGAGCATGTCGCTCACGACCGTGGCGGCCACCCGTGGCTCGAAGGTGGTCAGCATCGGCGTCAACACCCCGAGCGAACCGCCGTTGTAGGCGACATACACCCTGCGGTAGAACTCGCGCGCGAGCCCGCCGACGGTGCCGCCCGTACCGATGTCGGTCCGGGCGAGCCCGCCGGTGGTCATGCCGCCGACGTGCGCGGTCGGTTCGAGGATCACCACCGAACCGCCCATGCGCCGCATCTGCACGGCGGCGGTGACACCGGCCATGCTCGCGCCGTACACGCAGAGGTCCGCCACTATCGGTGTGACCGCGGTGGCGGATGACGTGACGGTCAGCTCAAGGGCCGCGACCGAGCCGGCGGCGGCTGCCATCCGGAGCAGGTCTCGGCGGTGCAGCCCAGGATTCAGCGTCGGTCGGCGGGCCATGGATCCCCTCGTCGGTCGGGCTCGTGCCGGTCCGCACATCGATCTCCCCAGCCGGCAGGTTGGACCCTATTGACGCGTAATTGCCGGAGGCAACGACCACCGCGTCACATGCATGCGCCGATCCGGCGTCCAGCGGAAGACCGCACCGTGAATCGGGCAGCCACCCCTCCCCCGGCCCCCGGCCCCCCGGGATCCACTATGGGGACGGAACGGAGCGAGTGCGTGTGACAAGGCGGGCGACCATACGACCACCGAGACGACTACCGAGACGGCTACCGAGGTCAGCGGCTGGGCCCCACCGATATCCGGTCACCTCCTCAGCCTGGATCGTCACCGCAACCTGCGCGGTGATGCCGAACAGGAACCGCAGGTCGTAGTGCGTGTGCTCGGGTTCGCCCCGAGCAGGGTTCGCCGGGATCAGGTGGGCGTCGATGTCCACTGGCCGGGACAGCAGCAGACCCGCGGATGTCGGGTCGATGCCGGTTTCCTCGGCGAGTTCCCGCAGCGCAGCGTCCACGAGCGAGGAGTCGGACGGTTCGACGTGACCACCAGGTAGCAGCCACCGCCCGAGCGCGGCATGCCGGATCCGCAACACCAGCCCGTCGCGAGCGACCACGACCGCGCCGCAGGTGACATGTCCCGGCATCGTCGTGCGGGAAGCTACCGGTACGCAGACCGTTGCCGCGTCGAGCAGCGGGCGCAGCACGTGAGCCTCATCGGGATAAACGTCGAGATATTGCCGGACCATCACGGTCACATCCTCGTTGGTGACGGTCACAGCGGACGGACTCCTCAGTCGTCGTTGAAGCAACGCAGCCAGGCCGACGCGATTATTTCACGGTCGCCGGGGTCACCTTCATGCACGCCAGGCTCTACCATCCCTGCGGACAATTCCGCTAGGGCAGCGAGTATTTCGCCCTGGATCAGGAAGGTGAACGGACCGACTGACGCTCCACACGTGAACTGATTGACCAGTCTGTTACGCATTGGCCGCACGAAAAACGCGTCATCGAGATGATCGACCGCTTCCGGGACGTCACGCCGAACGCACTACCCGCCTACCGTCCATCATTGTCCGAATAGTACCCATGGATCACCAGCGGACACTCTCCGCACATCTGAAGCCGGTCGCTCTAAACCTACCGAACAAGCACCTTAGGGCACCTCACTGAGAGGCAGGCCATCAGATCACAACCCTGGCCCCAGCGCGTGCCGTCCGGCGCAGCGGCAGGATTGTCGATGCTGACTGGCAGCATGGTCGGCATGGCCAACTGGGATGACGTCGAAACGGCCGCGCCGGAACTCGCTGCGGCGGTCAGGGGTCGGTTCGAGGCGTACGGGCTCGCGATCCTCGCCACCCTGCGGCGCGACGGCTCTCCCCGGGTGAGCGGGATCGAGCCGCTGTTCGCGCTCGGCGGGCTGTGGCTCGGCATGATGCCGGACTCCCGCAAGGGAACCGACCTGCTGCGGGACCCACGCTGCGCCCTGCACAACGCGACCACGGACAAGAACGTCACCCAGGGTGATGCGAAAATCAACGGCCGTGCGGTCGTCGTGAGTGACACCGACAGCCTGGACGCCTACCGAGCGGCCTGGGCGACGTCCACGGACGCACCGGTGCCCGAGCCGTTCGCCCTGTTCAGGATCGACGTCACCGAGCTGACGATGATCAGCGTTGCCGATGACGAGCTCGTCGTGGACTTTTGGCGCGAGGGGGCCCGACCCGGGCGAACCATCCGAAAATGATCATTTTCGGGCGCTCTGAGTAGCCGGTATACGACCGAGCCGTACTCGAACAGATCGACGATAACGTCGGCTAACGGTAGCGTAGAAGAGCGGCGATTGGTAGTGTACAACGCCTGCGAATGGTAGCGTACGGCACCGTGCGCGAGTACCGGACCCGTGTCGTGGACAGCGAACTCGACGAATTGCTGCCTGGCCTGGCTGCGATCAGCCTGGAAGGACCGAAGGGTGTCGGCAAGACTGCGACAGCAACGCGACGAGCCCGTACGGTCTTCACCTTGGACGACTCGGCCCAGCGCGAACTCCTGCGGGCCGATCCGCAGCGCCTCGACCGCTCACCCACGCCGGTGCTCGTCGATGAATGGCAACGTGAACCGGCGGTGTGGGACCTCGTACGCCGCAGCGTCGACCGTGACCCCGCACCCGGCCGCTTCCTGCTAACGGGTAGCGCCACGCCGACCATCGCGCCCACCCATTCCGGCGCCGGCCGGATCGTGACGCTGCGCATGCGTCCGATGAGCCTCGCGGAACGTGGGCTGGCGACTCCCGCCGTCGGACTGTCCGATCTCCTCACCGGACGACACCCGGTCGTCGACGGCTCCTCGGACCTGACCATGTCTGACTACGCCGAGGAGATCATACGGTCCGGCTTCCCGGGAATCCGCGATCTACCGGCCAGAGCCCGCAGAGCGCAACTCGACGGCTACCTCACCCGGATCGTCGAACGGGACTTCCCCGAACAAGGCCACATGGTCCGTCGACCCGCCACTCTGAAAGCGTGGCTTACCGCCCACGCCAGCGCGACCTCCACGACAACCTCGTACAGCGTCATCCTCGATGCGGCGACCGCGGGCGACGACGACAAGCCCGCCAAGACAACCACCATCGGCTATCGGGATGTGCTGTCACAGCTGTGGCTACTCGACCCGCTGAGCGGCTGGTCTCCCAATCGGCCCACCTTCGCCAGGCTGGGTATGGCGCCCAAGCATCACCTGGCAGACCCGGCTCTCGCCGCACGCCTGCTCGGCGCGGACGTGCACGCACTACTGGACGACTCCGTCTCCGGACCAGCCGTCCCCCGTCATG
This sequence comes from Protofrankia sp. Cas8, assembly GCF_963555845.1. Taxonomy (NCBI): domain Bacteria; kingdom Bacillati; phylum Actinomycetota; class Actinomycetes; order Frankiales; family Frankiaceae; genus Protofrankia; species Protofrankia sp. Cas8. The sequence continues at coordinate 29,166 of NZ_CAUVXI010000024.1, forward strand.
GTCCGCTGCTCGGCGCTCTGTTCGAGTCGCTCGTAACACTCAGCATGCGCGTGTATGCACAAGCCGCCGAAGCCGTCGTGCATCACGTGCGGACCCGGAACGGGGACCACGAAGTCGATCTGATCGTCGAGCGAGCCGACCATCGCGTCGTCGCGTTCGAGATCAAACTCGCCCCTGCTGTCAGCGACCGCGACACCGTCCACCTGAGATGGCTGCGGGACCGGCTGGGCGACGACCTGCTCGACGCAGCCGTCATCACCACCGGTACCCATGCCTATCGGCGACAGGACGGCATCGCGGTTATCCCGGCCGCCGCACTGGGGCCCTGACCCTGCACTGTCCGTCACAGCAACAGCCGGAAGAGCGACAGCCGGAAGAGCGACAGCCGGAAGGGCGGGCAGAGGACCGCGACAGCGTTCCTGGGCCAAAAGCTCAACCATCTGGTTAACTGATGGGCCAAACCTTGCTACATTCAACCATGTGGTTGAGGAATCGATCGGCATAAGCAACATGATCGACATGATCGACATGATCGGCATGGACGCCGTGTTCCACGCGCTTGCGCACGACGCACGACGCACGATGCTCCAGCGACTCGCCCTGGGCGAGCTGACGGTGGGTGAGCTTGCCGGGCCGCTGACCATGTCGCTCGCGGCTGCTTCGAAGCACGTGAAGGTTCTCGAGCGGGCGGGCCTGATCCGCCGCACCGTGGACGGTCGCCGCCATGTGTGCCGGCTGCAACCCGCCCCGCTGGCATCGGCCCTCGCATGGTTCCGCTTCTACGACCGTCACTGGAACGAGCGACTCGATGCTCTCGAGGTCCTCTTCCGCACCGACGCCAGCGCGGACCCGACAACAAAGATCCGCAACGTTCTGGAAGTCTGATCAGCATGAGGTCTACCGACAACATCGTCAAGATCCTTGAGCGCGACGCCATCGGGTACGCGGATCTCTTTGCCGAAGACGACGACCCGGTCGAGTATGGATGGACCATCGCCCACCGGTCAGACGTAATCCGGGTCGAGGCCGTCACCCGGCAGGCCTCCGCCGACCCCGCCGAAGCGTGGCGGTTCGCCACCGCACTGCGCGACGCGCTCCTTGGCGCGGGGTTCACGCTCGCCTTCGACTGCCGCCTCGGCGTCAGGCCCGCCAAAGGATCATCGCCGGACGGGCCCCCGCAGAGCTGGCGCGGATTCGTAGACCTCGGCCTTCAGCCATCGTGACGGGCTGATGACCGTGCCCTGACGTCTCCGCCGGCCCATCCTGCCCGGTCCGCTACCGACAACGTCCGTTGACAACGTCCGTTACCGACAACATCCGCTACCGACAACGTCCGCTGACGGTAGCGTCCGCTGACGGTAGCGTCCGCTGACGGTAGCGTCGGGGAGCCACGATTAGTGGCTCATGATGAGCGCACCTGGTGGCGTGAGGGCATCAGTCGCGGCGGAGCGTCACGCCCTGCGCGTTGAAGAAGAAGCCGCCGGCGGTCACGATGGCCCGGCGGGCGTCGGGGACCTGACGCTCCCCGGCCAGGCCCTGGAGCTGGTGCACCGCCTCCCGGACGTGACCCGAACCCTGCGTACCGCCCTCGGACAACGCCCCGCCGTGGGGGTTCACCGGGACCCGACCGTTGATCAGAATACGGTTGGTCTTGTCGTCCCAGTGTTCCTTGATGAAGTGGCCCGCCTCGCCGGGGCCGCAGTAGCCGACGTTCTCCAACCAGTTCAGCGTGATGATGGTGAAACCGTCATAGGGAAAGTAGACGTCGGCGTCGTCGATCCAGAAGTCGCTCTTCGCCTTGAGGGTTTCCACAACGACCTGCTGCCCGTGCTGGCGGAGGCTGGGTGTCTGATCCTCCTCGTGCCTGTCCACCATGCCCAGCGCCGCGGCCTGGACGAGAACCGGCGGGTGCGGTAGGTCGCGGGCCCGCTCGGCCGTCGTGACCACGAACGCGTCCGCGCCGTCCACCGGAACGTCCATGTCGAGCATGCACAGCGGCCAGCGGATCATGCGAGCGGACAGGTAGTCGTCCATTGTCAGGGGTTTATGCATGGCCGCCGCCGGGTTGGCAGCGGCGTTCGTGCGGCCGTTGATGGCGACGTAGCCGAAATGTTCCTTCGGGACGCCGTACTCATACATGTACCGCGACGCCCAGGCCGTGTATCCGACGCCACCGAAGACCGTCTCCGGCCCGGGCGAGACACCGGGGCTCAGGGGTCGGCGGAACGGATCCTTCAGCGCGGACGCGGTGCTCCACGCCTCCCGGTAGGCGGCGTGATAGACGAGTGCGACCTCGCACAGGCCGCTGTGCACTGCACTCACGGCGGCGGCGAGCTGGTTCACGAACGGGATCACCGGTTCGGCGAACCAGCTGATCTCGGGAATGCCGAGAATCGCCTGCAGCTCGGGAGCCGGCGGCGTCGAGCCGGAGATGCCGTCGACGTCGGCCGCGGTCAGCCCGCAGTCGCGCAGCACCTGGATGCATGCCTGCGCGGCATAGGACGCACGGCTCCGCTCGGTGTTGCGGGGCTGGAAGCCGGTGGTGGCCGCCGCGGCGATGGCCACCTTGTCCTTCATCGGGTTACGACTGCTGATCATCGTCCGGCCTCCGTTACCGCCGCGCTGGCGCTGGTGCCGGCGGCGCTGCTGCCTGCGGTGGTGCTGGCCAGGCGGAACACCGGGAGCGGCGTGCCGGAGCGTTCAATCCAGTCGAGTTCAACCCGCTCCGCGATGCGGATCGCATCACCCACGGCCCCGACGACCGTGCTGGTGAACCGCAGCCCCTCCTGCTCGTCGAGCGCGACGGTCACGACCGGGTGTGGCGTGGCGTAGTCCACACCTTCGGCCGGCGGCCCCTGATGCAGGAAGACGGTCATGAAAATGCTCCCCTGCCCCGAGACCTCGGTGGGCACGATGTTCCACGACCAGCACGCGGGACACACGGGCTTGGGTGGGTGTCGCCAGGTGCCGCAGTCGCCACAACGGTTGATCACCAATCGGTGCGCGAGCCGGCCCCGGTAGTGCGCCGCATTGTCGCGGGTCAGGGTATGCCCCGGGAACCGGGTCACCAGTTCCTCGTCGCTGATCAGCTCGTCCATCCGACCTTCCCTCCGTCACGCGGTCCACGGTCCACGGTCCACCGCCCACCGCCCACAATACGGTTATCCAGGTTAAACGAATAGACCGCTTATCGATCACGGCCGGAGACCGCAGGGATCTGGGCCGCGTCCCACCGGTTCATCCGCCGTCCGCCGTCCGCGACGGCAGCGACTCAGAACGGTGGTGGTTCCGGGAC
>NZ_CAUVXI010000024.1:32730-33158 GCF_963555845.1 Protofrankia sp. Cas8
ATCGGTCCGTAGCCGGCCAGCTCACCGGGGGTGTCGGCCAGCCCGGTCAGGGTGCCCAACGGAATCAACACCCCGACCTCGACGCGGATCGGGTCGTCGTCGCGGTGGCGGCCCAGCAGAATGTCGGTGAGGACGTCGGCGCGGCGTTCGTCGATGCTGCGGGTGTCCGCCGCGTCGCCGGCCCGGCGGGCCAACGCGTCGATGCGCTGGTAGGCGGCTTGGGCGTCGGGGGCGGCCAGGAACGCGGAGAGCTCCGCCATCCCGTCGTCCAACGGCTGGAGGCCGACCCGACGCCCCCGGCGTTGGAGTGCGTGGCGCTGTGCGGCACCGTCGGGGTCGATGGCGAGTACCGCGCGGCGCAGCGCTTGGCGGAACACCGCGTGGCTGGCCCGCCCGCCCCGGGCCAGGATTTTGGTTTCGACGGCGGC
>NZ_CAUVXI010000024.1:33562-38158 GCF_963555845.1 Protofrankia sp. Cas8
AGGTTGAGTTCGGCGGCGACTTCGTCGGGGGCGAATTCCCCGTATGGCCGTTGCGGGCCGGTTTCGGGGCGGAGGTGAGCGAAGCGGCCTTGGGTGCGGAGCATGGTCGCGTCGAGGGCGGCGCGTTGGCGGGTGATGGTGGACATCAGGGTCAGGCAGGTGGACGCGTCCAACCCCTCGATGTCGAGGCTCTCCACGTCCACGCCGGCGGCCGGGTCTGGGCCGGCCGGGTCGGGGCCGGCACACCCATCAGACGATTCGAACATATGTTCAGAATAGGTGTCTGGTCCGACATTTCCACCCCGCCAGGCGACCAGAAATCCCTCGGGCCAGCGCCGGGACGTCTCCCGCGTTCCGGGCACACCGCAGGCACGGTCCGAGCGCCTCACGACCGGCGGCCACGTTCGGCGGGCCGGGCCGGGCCGAGCCGGACCGGTTTCGACGACGGCGCCCTGGCCGGGCCGGCGAATTTTCGGGTCACGGCCTATTTTGCGACTGTGCTGATCCGCCCGGCCATGTCAACCTTCCGGACCCGACTGGTGAAGCTGTCGGCGATGTAGAGGTTACCGACCGCATCGACCGCCACCCCGTCCGGAAGGCCCAGCTGGGCATCGGTGGCCGGACCGCCGGGCCGAGGCGGCCGGCGGTGATCTGTTCGGGAGCCATGGACATCGGCGTCCCGATAATCGCGCTCGCGGTTGCCGCCGACCCGGTGAGGATTTTCGCGATCCCGAAATCCGTCACCTTCAACAAACCGGCGGTGTCGAACAGCATGTTGTCGGTCTTGATATCGCGGTGCAGTACCCCCGGGGAATGCGCGCAGGACAACGCCGCCGCCACAGCCAGACCCACAGCCAGACCCACCGCCAGACCCACCGCCAGACCCACCGCGCAGGCAGCCTCCGCCGACATGCCAGCCCGGCGACGGGTCAACGTCCCCCCGCCCAGCAATTCCATGACAATCAGACAGAGGTCGTCGTTCTCGACGTAGTCGTAGACCCGGACCACATGCGGATGATCCATGGCGGCGAGCAGCTGCGCCTCGGCGGCGAAACCCGCATCCGCTCCGTCGTGCCCATCGTGCCCCGCAGCCAAAATCTTGATCGCCACCTGGCGGTTCAGACCGCGATGCCGGCCGGCCAGCACCAGCCCGAACGCACCCGCGCCGAGCTTGGCGCCCAGATCGTAGCCGGGCAGGGCCGCGGACACCTGCGCCTCATTCACAATCATGCCGGGATGGCTGCCTCGCGGCGTCGTCCACCGTCGATTGTCATGAACCCGCCCATTCCCCCTGTCTGATGGATATTGGGCGAAGCGATCGAAGATCCATCAGACAGGCCCTACAAGCGGATCAGCCCGGAACGCGTCGGCTCACGGTGCCGAAGGATGTGAATCCGATGCTGCTATGGAAGCATCCGATTCACATCCTTGAGAGCTGCCGGGGCGGCGGGCCGGCACCCCGCAGGCCGGCACCCCGCAGGCCGCGTACACCGGTTGGGCGTCGCCCGGACGCACGGCCATGCCGCCTGCCGCCCACAAGAGATCGGCCACGGTCGCGAGCAGCCGGATGACCAGGGCGAGCAGCGTCGCAGGGCCGTGCGCGAGCACCGGCGCCAACGCCAGGATCAGTACGGCCTCGCGCACGCCCGCACCGGCCGGGACCAGCAGGACGAGGAACCCGGCCGTCCACGCGAGCGCGTACCCGCCGACCGAGAGCAGCAGGAGGCGCGGCCCGTGCACGGACGGCGCAAGATCACGTGCCAGCAGCCAGGTCGCGACGCCGTAGAGCACGAAGCCCGTCAGCAGCCAGCCGGCACCGGCCAGCACCGGGCGGACGGCGAGCGGACGCTCCAGCGGTGACCGGCGCAGCAGACCGAACGCGAGCGCCAGCAGCCTGGACAGCACCGGCGGATACAGCACCACCGCAAACCCCGGTGCCGCCAGCAGCGCCCACCCGTAGTGACCTAATGCGGTCGCCGACACAAACGGCAGGGTCACGGCCGCGGCCAGTCCGCCGCACGGGACCGCCAGCGCCAACACGATCAGACTCGCCGACGCAGCCTTTGCCCGGGGCACGCCGTAGGCCCTCGACAGCTCCATCTGCGCCAGCACCGGCCACACGCTGCCCGGGACGTACTTGCCGATCTGCCCGACGAAGAACACCCGCACGGCCGCCCGTAACGGCAGTTCCGCGCCGAGCCCCACCAACAGCGCCCGCCAGGACAGCACGCTCGTCCCGACCGCCAGCACGGTGACGCCTCCGGCTGCGGCGACGCTCACCACGGTCAGGTCGTCGAACGACGCCCGGACCGCGTTCCACTGACCGACCAGCGCAAGGCAGAGCAGCCCGACCGCGAGCAGCAACGCCACCCGCGTCAACCACCACCGCAGCCCTCGACGGCTGGAGCCCGGTCGGCCCGGTTCTGGTCGGCCCGGTTCTGGTCGGCCCGGTTCTGAGTGACAGCGCCCGGCCGCCCGACCGACCCATCCGTCAACAGAACGTACATGCCACATCTGCTCAGCGTAGCGTCGATCCAACGATCAACCATCACACCGCCATGACATGGCGCAAACCCGTCGACGCTCCGGCCAGTCACCGGCCCCCGCCGAACGGATCGAACTCCGACAACGCCGAACGGTCCGGCGAGGACAAAGCCCACCGGACCGTTCGGACGGACGCACCGACCCCGAAGGGTTGATGTGGAGCTCAGAGCTGACCGGCCGCGCTTTCCTCCTCGGACTCCTCGGCATCCTCGTCGAGGACGGGCGCACGGCCCGCGACTATCTCGACGACCTTGCGGGCGAGCTCCTGGGCGGACAGGCCGATCTCGGCCATGACCTCCGGGCGCTTGCCCTGGTCGAGGAAGATCTGCGGGATGCCGAAGTCCCGCAGCGGTACGTCCACGTCGGCGTCGCGCAGCAGCTGCGCGAAGGTCGACCCGACCCCGCCGACCCGGCCGTTGTCCTCAACCGTGACCACGAGCGAGTGCATCCGGGCGAGATCGACGAGCACCGGATCGAGCGGCTTGACCCACCGCGGGTCGACAACCGTGATCCCGATACCGTGGCTCGCGACCCGCTCGGCGACCTGCATGCAGGTGTTCGCCATCGCGCCCACCGCCACCAGGAGCACCTCACGCGACGGTGTCACCTCGGGTGAGCGGTAGAGGATGTCGACCGACCCGACCCGCTCGATCGCGGGGATGTCCGGGTTGACTTTGCCCTTGGCGAAGCGCACCACCGACGGACCGTCGGTGATCGCCAGCGCCTCGCGGAGCTCGGCCCGCAGCGTGGGCTCGTCCCGCGGCGCGGCCAGGGACAACCCAGGCACGAGCTGGAGGAAGGACATGTCCCACATACCGTTGTGGGACGGCCCGTCCTCGCCGGTGACACCGGCCCGGTCCAGGACGAAGGTGACCGGCAGCCGGTGCATGGCGACGTCCATCAACACCTGGTCGAAGGCCCGGTTGAGGAAGGTCGCGTAGACGCACACCACCGGCTTGAGGCCACCCATGGCCAGGCCCGCGGCCGAGGTGACCGCATGCTGCTCGGCGATGCCGACGTCGAACACCCGGTCCGGGAAGGCCGTGGCGAACGCCTTCAGGCCGACCGGCTGGAGCATGGCGGCGGTGAGCGTGACGACGTCCGGACGCTCCCGGCCAATCTGGACGATCTCGTCGGAGAAGACGCCCGTCCAGCTGATGCCGCCGCCACCGCCGGCCGCGGCCGGCTTGCCGGTGCTCGGATCGATGACCCCGACGGCGTGGAAACAGTCGGCGTCATCCTGCTCGGCGGCCGGATAGCCGAAGCCCTTGCGGGTCACACAGTGGACGATGACGGGCCCGCCGAAGTCACGGGCGCGCCGCAACGCCGACTCGACCGCGTGGACGTCGTGCCCGTCCACCGGCCCCACGTACTTCAGACCGAGATCCTCGAACATCCCCTGCGGTTGGACGACGTCCTTGATGCCCTTCTTGATCCCGTGCAGGGCATCGTAGAGCGGCGCACCGACCAGCGGCGTACGGCCCAGCACCTGCTTGACGACGTCGAGCACCTGCTCGTACTCGGGTGCCAGGCGCAGCGCGGCCAGATGGTCAGCCAGCCCACCGATCGTCGGGGCGTAGGAGCGTCCGTTGTCGTTGACAACCACGATCACCGGACGATCGGCGGCCGCGATGTTGTTCAACGCCTCCCAGCACATGCCACCGGTCAACGCGCCGTCACCGACGACAGCGACGACCGAGCGGGATTCGCCGCGCAACGCGTACGCCCGTGCCAGCCCGTCCGCGTAGGACAGTGCCGTCGAGGCGTGCGAGTTCTCGATGATGTCGTGCGGTGACTCCGCCTGGCTGGGATACCCCGACAGGCCACCGCGCTGACGCAGGTCGGCGAACGCGTCCGCACGGCCGGTCAGAATCTTGTGGACATACGACTGGTGACCGGTGTCCCAAAGGATCCGGTCATGAGGCGAGTCGAAAACTCGGTGGATCGCCATGGTCAACTCGACGGCGCCAAGATTCGGCCCGAGATGACCACCTGTGCGTGCCACCGCGTGAATGAGAAAGTCGCGGATCTCCGCCGCCAGCGCGGGAAGAT
>NZ_CAUVXI010000025.1:0-16972 GCF_963555845.1 Protofrankia sp. Cas8
AGCTACCCGCGCCCAGCTCCGCAAGCTGGCGGTGTTGGTCCGCAGTAAGATCAATATCATCCAGAATAACGATCTTCATTGCTACCAGCTTCCAGTCCCGACAGTTCAGCCAGTAGGCCAAATGGCGCACGATCATGGATCGTCTCGCACCCGCTGACCTCCAGGGTCGCTGGGACCCAATCACTACCGTAGTGCACCGAGTCCTCCACCCGTTCCGGCGATGATGCGCAACGCCGGAACGTGGATGTGGCGCTGGCGGACCTCGTCGTCGAAGACGAGCCAGCACGCGGTCTGCTTATGATCGTCGGCCGTCTTCTACACGGGCCCCGTCGGAGAGGTTTCGGCTGCAGCGTGGGCGCCGAGGTAGATGAAGCCGTAGGCCTCGTCGCGAAAGGGGATTCCGGCGGCCCGAAGAGCATCGTCCCAGTCGCCGGTGCACGCGGGATCCGCGCCTTCGCTGCCGTGGTCGGCGGTCAGCACGATGGCGGTGTCGTCGGTGAGTCCGCGCTCGTCGAGCAGGTCGAGGAAAACCCCCAGGCGCCGGTCCGCGTCGACCATCGATGCGCGGGCCTGCGGTGAGTACGGCCCGCCGCTGTGGTGTGCGGTGTCGGTCACCGTCGTGTTCCACCACATGAACGCGGGCGGCTGCGCGTCCCCACCCCACAACTGGGCGACCTGTGTGAGGCCGAGCGCGTCCACCTGGGTCGACCAGGCGTAGTCCGGATCGGCCGCAACCCATTGAGCGGTCGCGTGCGGGTCGTCCTGCGCCGAGGGCAGATGCTCACCCAGGCCGCTGGCGCCGTCGCCGCCGCTCATCGAACGGACCAGCGCAAAGGTCGAATATGTCGCGCCCCGGTCGACCGGCTCGTTGACGCACGCCGTCGACACACCGGGCCGCGCCGCCGCGATCACCTCGAAAACCGTCCGAACGCCGTCCCGGAGCTGATCGCATGCCACATGCCAGGTGGACGAGTCGTTGGCGATGACCCGACGCCCGGTCTCCCGGTCGAAGTAGACGTTGTTCAGGATGCCGTGCCGCCCCGGGCCGACCCCGGTCAGCGCCGAGGTGTGGTTGGTCAGGGTGACGCTCGGGAACTCCGCGATGGCACCGCCGGTCAGGGCGCAGCCCCGCGCCAGCAGCCGGGCAACCGCCGGCAGCTCACCGGTGACGGCCATGTTCAGCAGGTCGTTACAGTTCGCGCCGTCCCAGAGCAGACCGACGACGTGGCGGGCACCCGGCGCACACAGGTCCGCGAGCGGTCTGCCGTCAAGGTCAACGGCAGCGGCAGCGGCAGCGGCAGCGGCAGCGTCGACATCGGGGCCTCCCTGCGGACCCGCCATGGAAGCCCCAGCCAGCAGTGCCAGGGTCGGCGCGACGTCGACGATGCGGGCCGAGCGGTCGAGCATGCCGCGCCCACCGATGCCGGCCCCGGACAGCACCAGCGGCGCCCGGGACTGACCCGCGTCCAGCGACCCGTGCTCACCCAGGTGCCCGCCGCGCTCCGGCCAGTGATGCGCCGCACTGTGGACGACCACGATGTCCGGTGACCGGTGCGGATCGGCGAAGACCGAGGCGAGCCGTACCCCGGCGAGCGGGTAGGAGTTGCGGTCGTTCGGCGGTGACGGATCATCCAGCGCCACGTCCAGCGGAACGCCGTGCATCGGATCCTGCACGGCCACGGGATCATGCCCGTGCAGCACCTGCCAGCGGCCGGCCGGGTCGGCGAGTGCCACTCTGGAGGCGCCGTCGACGTTGGCGACATTGAGCCAACCATCGCGGACCCATGCCACGAGGTCCACGACAGCGGCCAGGTCCGGATTCGTCAGGACGGCGACCGCGGCCGACAGGATGTCACCCTCAGGCCCGGTGTGAACCTGGTTGTCCGCGATCAGGACTGCGTCACGGGCACCGACCTGGACCGGAAACGTGCGCTGGCTGCTGGGCACGATCGGACCCTACCGGCACCCCATGGACCACCGGTCGACGTACGGATCAACATCTCCAGATCGCCATACGAACAATCCGCTGGGTTTCACCACGTTTCCTCATCGCGTAGCGCCTCGAGCGCCTTACCGAGCTGATCGGTGCCGTCGCTCGGACGCATTCTCGGCCGATATCCGGGTCGTACCGCCAACCGGGCCCGACCGGACTCGACCAGCTGCATCATGATCGGGGTCGGAGCCCGGTCCTCGACGGGCACGATTCGAGCGATCAGCCGGCGGGGCGTGTGGCTCACGTCAGGCTGCGAGGGTCTTGCGGGGTCGACCGCGGGGCCGCTTGCGGGGGACGACCGCGCCCGTGACGACGAGCTCACCGCCCCAGACACCCCAGGGCTCGCAGCGGTCAAGGGCGGCCACCAGGCAGGCGTGGCGCAGGGGGCAGTCACGGCAGACCGCCTTCGCCGCTTCGACGTCCTCGGGGGACTCGGCGAAGAACAGATCCGGGTCAACGTCCCAGCAGGGCAGCGCCAGCCGGTCCCGCTCGATCCGGGCGATGGTCAAGGGGTCGAACACCGGGGTCACCTCCGACCTTCAGTCAGGAATCGGTCACGGAATATTCGGTCAGGTCCGGTCGAGAAAAGATCAGTCAGATGCAGATCGGTCAGGTGAAGATCGTCAAACCTGGACCGGACGGGCGCAGAGACGACAAAGGCCGCGGTCCCGTCCGGGATCCGCGGCCTCAAGGTCGGCGCTCTGTGGCTCGTCAGGCCAGCAGCAGACCTCGGGGCGGACCCGGGACACAGAGCGTGTGTATCGCCCATGCCTGGATACGGGTTTGCGCAGCCGATGCTCGGCGCGTGGTTTCAGGTAGCCCAAACCGATCGGGTGGGCAGACGAACGCGTCGGCAATCCCAGTACCACCCACAGGGACCACCTCCATACGTTCGTATCGGCACGTTCATGTCAGCGACGGGCAGGTATTTCCGGTGCCCACTGAGCACGGTAGAAGGCGTCCTCAGCCTCGGCAACCTATTTTCTAGGTTATCACGCAGATACCCAGTGCAACTGTCCGGCTGCTCAACCGGACTGCGACGAGGACGACGAGGACGACGAGGACGACGAAGACGGCGCGGTCGCCGGCGCCGGGACGGGCTCCGGGAGCGCCCGCCCCTCGACGAGAGCCAGCACGTCCTCGCCGTAACGATCGAGCTTGGCCTGGCCGATGCCGGGAATGCTGACAAGCTCCGCGACGCCGGTGGGCCGGTGCTCTGCGATTGCCATCAGGGTCGCGTCGGTGAGCACCACGAATGCCGGCGCTCCCTGCTCCTTGGCCCGGGCCGACCGCCAGGCGCGCAGCCGGTCGAACAGCGCCTGGTCGACATCGGCGGGGCAGGTCTCACATCGGCCCATCCTGGCCGCCGGACCCGCCAACGGGCGTCCGCACACCCGGCAACGCACCGCCGAGCGGTTGCGCGACCGCTGCCCACCGGCGCCGGACTCTCCCGACGCGGCGGCACCCGTGCCCGACCGCGTCGGCCCACCCGCCGACGCCGGCGAGCGCGGCATGAGCCCGTCCAGGAAATGTGAGGGCCGCCGAGACCTACGACCGCCTTCGTTGCGGGCCAGCGCCCACGACAGCGTCAGATACTCGCGGGCCCGGGTGACGCCGACGTAGAGCAGGCGACGCTCCTCCTCGATCTGCGCAGGGGTCTGCGCATGGATGATCGGCAACGTCCCCTCGACGAGGCCGACGAGGAAGACCGCGTCCCACTCAAGACCCTTTGCCGCATGCAGGGAGGCGAGCGTCACCCCCTCGACCGTGGGGATGTGCTGGTGCGCGGCCCGGTCGGCAAGGTCCGCCACGAACCGGTCGAGGGTGGCCTCGGGATCGCCTCCGACCATGTCGTCGGCGAGGCGGGTGAGCGCGGCCAGGTTCTCCCATCGCTCCCGCTCGGCACCCGCGCCATGCGGCGGATCGTCCGAGCGCCATCCCAGCGCGGCGAAGATGTCACTGACCTGGGCGGCCAGGCCGTCGGGTCGGTCGTCCTGCGCCGAGCGCAGCGCCGCCCGCAACAATCGCACGGCCTCAAGCACTTCAGGTCGGTCGAAGAAGCGCTCGCCGCCTCGGACCAGGTAGGGGATGCCGGCGGCTGTGATCGCGGTCTCGTACGCCTCGGACTGAGCGTTGACCCGATACAGCACAGCCATCTCGCTGGCCGGTACGCCCGCGGCCAGCAGCGCGCGGATGCGATCGGCCACCGCGGCGGCCTCCTCGGATTCGCTGTCGTGCTCGGTGAAGACCGGCGCCGGGCCGTCCGGACGCTGGGCGAGGAGTTTCAGCGGCGCCGGTCGGGCCGGCCTCGCGGCTGCACCGCCACCGGCTGCACCAGCTGTACCGGCACCAGCTGTACCGGCCCGCGCGATCAGCGCGTTGGCCAGCGCGACGACCTGCGGGGTGGACCGGTAGTCACGCACGAGGCGGATCACCTGCGCGTCCGGGAATCGGCGCGGAAACTCCACCAGGTGGCGCGGGGACGCTCCGGTGAACGAGTAGATCGTCTGATTCGCGTCCCCGACCACGCAGAGGCTGTCCCGCTCGCCGAGCCAGGCATCAAGCAGCCGCTGCTGCAGCGGGTTGACGTCCTGGTACTCGTCCACGACGAAGTGCCGGTAGCGGGACCGCAGCTCGTCGGCCACCCAACGATGCTCCTCGATGACCGCGGCGGTCAGCAGGAGCAGATCGTCGAAGTCGAGCACGCCCGCGTCCCGCTTCACCGCCTCGTACGCGTCGTAGAGACCGGCGATCACATCCGCGGGATGCGTCGTCTCGCGCGCTGCGGCAGCCGCGGCGGCCGGGTAGTCCGCCGGGGTGAGCAACGTGGCCTTAGCCCACTCGATCTCGCCGGTGAGGTCCCGAAGCTCTGTCCGGCTCGGTGCGAGACGCAACCGGCTGGCGGCCCGCGCGACCAGGGCGATCTTGCTTTCCACGAGCCGGGGCAGCGCAACCCCCGCGACCTTCGGCCAGAAGTAGCCGAGTTGCCGCAACGCGGCCGCGTGGAAGGTCCGGGCCTGCACCCCGGCTACGCCGAGTACCCGCAGCCGGCCACGCAGCTCACCCGCGGCCCGCGTGGTGAAGGTCACAGCGAGGATCTGGCCGGCCGGGATTGCCCCCGTACCGACCAGAAAGGCGATCCGATGGGTGATCGTCCGGGTCTTGCCCGTACCCGCGCCGGCCAGGACGCAGACCGGGCCGATCGGGGCGAGTACCGCGAGCCGCTGCTCGGGATCAAGTGCCTCGACCAATGCGCGAGCGTCATCCCCCACCGGCCGGGCGTGGTCGTCGATCATCGCGTCGTCGACACTCACGTCGTCGACGCCCGGAGGCACCCTCGAACCGACCATAGAAGGGACGGTAGCCGTCCCCACCGACGGGAAGCGACCCAGCCGCGCCGTGGTTATGAAGATTTGTTCCGTCATCGCCACAGAAAGGACTGTTCGTGCTGACGATCTATACGACACCGTGGTGCGGCTACTGCGTCCGCCTCAAGCGGCAGCTCGACGCGGCAGGTCTTGCCCACGTCACAGTGGACATCGAAGGGAACCCTGAGGCCGAGCAGATCGTCCGCAGTGCGAACAACGGCAACGCAACCGTGCCGACCGTTGTCTTCGCCGACGGCACCGTGTTGACCAACCCAAGCTTGCGCCAGGTTACCGAGAAGGTTGCTTCTGCCGCATAAGAGATACACAGAGCAACGACAGCCCGGCCATCCACGCTCGCCCTGCACCCGCGGCGCCAGATCGGGGGGCGGTGTCCGTCACTGCCCGTGAAGTTTGTGGCAGAGTTCGGGCTGTGTCGTCAGTACCTTCAGCACATATGTGGAGCGCGGTCGATGTCGCGCTGCAGGCCGCGGGTGCCGTCCACCGGATGGAAGCGACGGCGTTCGTGGTCCTGTCGGCCTCGACCGCGACCTACCAACGGACGACGGGTGCGCTCCCCGGCCTCGACGCCGGCCTGACCCTGCCCCGAAGTGAATCCGTGGGCGCGCGGGTACTCGACGGCGCGCCCGTGGCCCTCACCGAGGTGAGCGATGAGCCGGCGGTTGCCGGCACGGACGAGCCGGCGCGGCTCGGCGTGCGCAGCTACGTCGCCGTCGCGGTACTGGGCGGCGACGGCCGGTTACACGGTCTGCTGGTCGGACTCGACCGGGCACAGGTCACGCTCGCCCCATCCGCGATCATCTTGCTGCGCGGCATCGCCGACGCCGTCGGAGCCCTCATGGACGATGCCGAACACGTTTTCGAACACAGCTTCGAACACAGTTTCGAACACAGTACCGAAGGCGGTACCGTGCACCCCGAAGCGACCGAGGCCGGCACGCGAACAGCGCACGGCACACCCGCGCCGTCGGCCGCACCGGCACCGTCGGAACCTGGCGCTCCGCCGCGGCCGAGCCGGCCCGCACCGGGGCGGCCGGCCCCGCCAGGTCACCGGGCACCCGCGGGCACAGCGGCAGCACGTGGCGGGCAGCCGGAGATGCGCTTGCGCCGGTCGCCGACCGGATGGATCGTCGAAGGTCCCGGCGGCGATGTGCGGCCGGTCGGCGACCTGCTGTCCGCGATGGTCCTCGCCGATCTGCTCGCCGAGGACCTCGCCCCGCCCGGCCGGCCCCGACGGCCCGATCATGATCTGACCGAGGTCGAAGCGCTGCGGCTGTCGGTCGTCCAGCTCGAGCACGCGCTGGCCTCGCGGGTCATCGTCGAACAGGCGATCGGCGTACTGGCGGAACGACACCACATCCGGCCGCGGGAGGCGTTCGAGCGGCTCCGGCGAACCGCCCGCGGGATGGGACGACGCGTGCACGACCTGGCCCGGCAGGTGATCGAGTCGGTTTCGGACCCACGGGCGGTCCTGCCCGGGGAGCTGGCCGGCAGGGGCGGCGCCAGCCCTAGACCGGCGCCGCCGCGAGCCAACCAGGCCCGCCGCTGACCGAACGGACCAGAGCCTGCCTGGTGGATACCGGTCGACGGGAACCGGTCACCCGGTCACCCGGTCACGAAACGGTCATGGTCAACCGGCCGCGACCTCGATGATCCCCCCGACCGCGGCGGAGATCTTCTCCGCATCCCCGACCAGTACGGTCACCAGCCTCGACGGCGCCAGCACCCGAGCCGAGAGCGCCAGCACGTCCGCGGGCGTCACCGCCTCGAGCGCCACAGGATGATCACGAAGGTATTCGACACCGATGCCGGCCCCGGCCAGTGCCGACAGCGTCGAGGCGAGCCCCACGGCGGTCGCTGTGGACAGCGCCAGCGTGCCGACGGCATACTGGCGGGCCGCATCGAGCTCGTCGGCGGCCACGGGTAGCACAGCCATCCGGCCCAGCTCATAAAAAATCTCAAGCAGTGCCGGCCCGGTCACGTCCGTTGCCACGTCCGCGCTCACCGTGAAGCGGGAACCCGCGACCGGATAGTCGACCGAACTGCGTGGCGAGTAGGTGTAGCCCTTGTCCTCGCGGATGTTCGACACCAGGCGGGAGCTGAAATAGCCGCCGAAGACGGTGCTCGCGAGCCGCTGAGCGGCGTAGGCGGGGTCATGGCGGTCAACGGCCGGCCCGCCGATACGGATGTTCGTCTGGACCGCCCCGGGCCGATCAATGATCACAACAGGACCGCGGACCAGCGCCGGCAGCGCCGGCGTGGGATCAGCCTGTGTGCCGCTCCACCCGCCGAACGCCGCCTCGACCTGGTCGAGCGCGGCTCGCGGTTCGACATCTCCGACGAGGGTCAGGATGGCACCCGCCGGTGAGATGCGCTCGGCATGCAGGGTGCGCACCTCGGCCTCGGTCACCGCGGCGACGACCTCCGGCGCGGGTGTGTCGCCGCCATAGGGGTGGCTGCCGTACAGCCGGTGCAGCAGGCCCTCCCTGGCGATCACCGCGGGCTGGCTGCGGGCGATCGTGACTTCCTCGACGACCCGGTCCCGCTCGCCGGCGAACTCGCTCGACGGGTAGGCAGCCCCGGTGAGAACCTCAGCGATCAGATCAAGCAGAGGCGCGAGATTGGTCGCGAGCGCGGAGCCCACGACCGCGAGCCGGTCGGCGTCCACACCGGTCGACAGCGCTCCACCGAGCGCCTGGACGGCCGTGGCCAGCTCGACCCGGTCCCGCAGCCCGGTGCCGGTGAACAGGGTCTCGGCGAGCAGCTCTGCGCGGGCCTGATGCGCGCTACCGCGGCCGGTGAAGGGGATGCGCAGCCGTACCTCGACCAGTGGCACGCTGGCCCGCCGCACCACCAGTACCCGCAGCCCACCCGGCAGCATCCGCTCGGCCACGGCGGGAAGCTCGGCCGCTACGGTCGGCGCCACCGGTGGGATGGGCGACGCGCCAGCGGACGGGACGGTTTCAGACGTTGTCGCGACAGTTGCGGCGGTCACCGCAGCCTCCTAGCTGGTTCGAGGGTGGGCCCGGTATCGCGCTTGAGATCAACCCGGTTCATGACGCCGCGCCGGCGCGCAGTTCCAGCACCGCCCGGCCCTGGGCACGCAGCGCGGCCGCGGCCGCCCGGACCTCGTCCGAGGTGACCGCACCGACCAGACCGGGAAGTTCATTGATCAGTTCGGGACGACCGCGGTGCAGTTCGAAGGTGGCCATGCCCAGCGCACGCCCAAGCGCGTCGTCGGCCTCCCGCAACAGGCCCGAGACGATCCGGGACTGCACGCGGGCGAGCTCACCGCGTTCCAGGCCGTCAGTGGTGAGGCGGTCGAACTCTTCGTCCACCGCGGCGAGGATCGTCTCGGGCGTCGACTCAGCCGGATGGCGGGCCTCAAAGGTGAGCAACAGCGGATCCCGCTGGTCGAACGGGTCCCCGAAAGTGCCCAGGTAGGTGCTGACACCGATCACCGACCGGTCCTTCTGCACGAGCCGCCGCTCCAGGCGGCTCGCGTCACCGGCGGACAGGACATGGGTCAGCACGTCGTAGGCCAGGAACGTCGGCAGGTCCAGCGCCGGGTCGGGCACCCGGTAACCGACGGCGAGCGCGGGCCGCGGTGCCAGCGGGTCGGTCAGGACCGATCGCCGCTCGTCGGCACGCACCGGCTCGGCAAAGCTCGGACGGACCGGCACTGCACGGGCCGGGATCTCGCCGAAGTAGCGGCCGATCATCGCCAGCGCGTTATCGACGTCGAAATCGCCGACCACGGTGAGCACGGCGTTGCCGGGCGCGTAGTACTTGTCGAAGAAGTCCTCGGCGTCGTCCAGGCTCGCCGCCGCAAGCTCATGGAAGTCGCCGTAGCCGTTGTGGGCGTTCGGGAACGTGTCGAACGCGACCGGCGGGAGCGTGATCCACGGAAAGCCGCCGTAGGGGCGGTTCATGACGTTCACCCGGATCTCTTCCTGGACGACCGCGATCTGGTTGTCCAGGTTCTCCCGGGTGATCCGCGGAGCGCGCATCCGGTCGGCTTCCAGAAACAGGGCGCGTTCCAACGCCCCGGACGGCAGCAGCTCATAGTAATCGGTGTGGTCCGGGTGCGTGGACCCGTTGAACATGCCCCCGGCGGCCTGCACGTACTTGGGATGCTCAGCCTTCCCCACGTTCTCGCTGCCCTGGAACATCAGATGTTCGAACAGGTGCGCGAAACCGGTGCGACCTTCGGGTTCGGACCGGAAACCCACGTCGTAGTGGACGGCCACAGCGACAACCGGCGCCGTGTGATCCGGCGCCAGTACGACCCGCAGACCATTGGCGAGCGAGGTTTTCTCGACCCGGTAGGAGGGCGCCGGCAACGAAATGGCGGTCGTGTTCATCTCGGTACGAGGGGGCACGGTTGGCAACGCTACTGCGCCCAAGCCGTTCATGGTCCTGGTCTTCGATGATCCGCGCCACAAGGCCACAACCGGCGGGATCTGTTGCTCACGAGGAATACCGCAGGGACCGCCGCGGGCCTCCCGCCTCCCCTGTCCATCGATCAGCCCGGACTGATCATCGCAGATTGCGATTTCCCGCCACCACCGTGACCAGAACCGCGGCCACGGCGACCTGTAGAACGAGGGTGAGGACCCACCCGGCATCGATCCCGCTGGCAATGATCAAGCCGATCGCGGCACCGACAAGCCCGACCAGGATGGTCATCAGGCAGCCGATCGCCTGCCGGCCCGGCACGATCATGCGCGCGAGGGTGCCGATGACGATGCCGGTGACCACGGCACTGAACAAACCGGTTGGCGCGTCCACGACGCCTGATTATTCACGAAGAGCATCTGGACGCAATCCGATCCGCGACGCCTCGGCACGACGGCCCAGAAATGTACCGACACCGCGACTGCCCGGAGTAAAGTGCGGCCGATGCAAACTGTTCCGGGAGGACAGTTTCCTTCTGATCTTGCCGATGTTCTGCGGCTCGAACTCATGTCTCTTGGCGACGATCTGATCGCGGCGATAGCACGTGAGGTACCGGCATACGCGCGGCCGCTGGAGGGCTCGTTCGGCCGCGGTGTCCGCCAGGGTGTCGAGGAGGCCCTGCTTCGCTTCCTCACCGTGGTCGACACGAACTCGCCCGGCCCGCCGGACCTGGCCGCCAGCCGCGAGGTCTACGTCCGCCTCGGGCGCGGCGAGTTCCGCGCCGGCCGCTCGCTGGACACGCTGCTCGGCGCCTACCGGGTAGGCGCGCGGGTCGCCTGGCGCCGGCTCGCCGACGCGGCGCGGCGCGGCGGCCTGGACGCCGACGGGCTCGTGTCCCTGGCCGAGACGATGTTCGCATACATCGACGGAATCTCCGGCGCCACCGCCGAGGGCTACGCGCTCGCGCAGTCCCGGGCGGCCAGCGAACGCGGTCGCCTGTGGGACCGGCTCGGCGAGCTGATGCTGTCGGGCGGCAACCCGGCGACGATCGAACAGACCGCCCGGGCCGCCTCCTACCGGCTACCCGACAGCCTCGCCGCGATCATCGTGCCCGGGTCCGCCGGCACGGGCACTGGCACCGGCACTGGCACCGGCACCGGCACCGGCACCGGCACCGGCACGGACCACGACCGGGACGGGGACGAGCGTGTGGACGACCGCATCGGATGCCTGGCCCTGCCACCGGACACCCCCCGCGCCATCAAGGGCGATGACATCTGGATATTCGTCGGCGACCCGACCGGCCCCGGCCGCCGCAAGTGGCTGGAACGGGCACTGGTAGGTCTGGGAGCCGTCGTCGGTCCAGCCGTCCCGTGGCCGGAGGCGTCCGCGAGCGCGGCCAGGGCGGCCTTCGCCCGCAACGCCCGTGACCGCGGGGAGCTGCCCGGGGTACCCGGGTGCCCCGGCGGGTCGCTGTTCACCGACGACCACCTGGCCCAGCTCCTGCTCGCCCGGGACCCGGTGCTGCTGGCCGACCTCGCTAGCCTGCGGCTGGCCCCGCTGGACGGACTTCCCGTCAGAGTCCGCGCGCGTCTGGCGGAAACCCTGCTGCTGTGGCTGCGGCTACGGGGGCAACGCGCCCGGATCGCCGCCGAACTCCAGGTGCACCCGCAGACGATCCGCTACCGGTTGAACCAGCTACGCACGCTGTTCGGCGAGAGCCTCGACGACCCCGACGTCCGCTTCGAGCTCGAGCTCGTCCTACGGGCCAGCCCACGCCCGCCCATGCCGACCCAGGCCGGACACCGTGACTCCCCGGTGTGACTCCCCGGTGTGCGGCCCGGTGTGACATCCGGACATGGCGGGTGATCCCGGCCGCGCCGGTCAGCTGGCCACGGGGGCGGGCTTCGGGCCGGTGCTGCGCATGTTGACGAGCCGGCCGAGGAGATCGAACCAGAACGGCGCGCCGAGCGAGAGCGCGAGCGCGGTGAGCAGCCACCCGAAAATCTTCAGCGCCCAGTCGCCCACATCACCAGGGATCCGCCGGGGATCGGAACGGTCGGAGTCGAGCCCGCTCCACCCCAGTGGGAGACGCAGCGCCGTCGCATCCCGCACGGCGTTCACGGCCCGGTTCGCGGCATCCTCGGCGCCGGCGGCCGGTGAGGTACCCGCAGCGGTCGGGACGAGCTGGGCGGACGCAGCCTCGACCGCGGCCGTCCGCAACGACCGATTTTCCCACAGCGCGTTGGTGAGCGCTATCGCGTCCAGGTTCAGCGCCAGGGTGAGCAGCAACGCGTAGACGAGCAGGAACCGCTGGACGCGCCTCTTGTACCAGCCGGAAAGCCTGTCCATGGTGTCGTCGTACCATTCGGCGAGTTCAGCGATGATCCGATCACGGTCGTGGCCCGCCCGGGTGACGATGCCGGTCAGCGCCAGCCGGAGCGGGGAGTCCGCGGGCAGCTTGGCCACCTCGTCCAGAAGCGACCCGACCGGTTGCGCGGCGGCGAGCCCGACGATGGACGCGGCGATCCTGCGGCTCTCCTCGGTCGCCGCCGGGGACGCGACAAGAGCGTCGGACAGCGCCGCAGCCGTGGTGTCGGTGAGCGACTGATGCGCGTCGCGCAATGCCGTGCGGGCGGTCTCGGGGATCGTGGCGTGGTCCATCCGAGCGAGCAGGACCCGCGCGGGCGGTTCGACCATGTCGAGCACGCCGCGCGCAAAGGCCGCCGACGGGATGTAGGACGGCAGGCGCATCCGGCGGGCCCGCCGCCAGGCGCTGGTCGCCACCGGCGCGGCCCCCAGGTCGGGTACGACTCCCGCGTGCCCGCCCGAACGCAGGCCCCGCAGCGGGCCGTCGAGGAGCGTGGCCGTCCGGCTGGTGTCGGGGGCGGCGCTCGTGGCGTCAACGGGCCGATCACCGAAGAGGCGACGCAGCTCGGCCTCAAGCTGCCGGCCGCGGTAGCACATCAACCCGAACACAGCCTCGTTGATGCGGGAAACCGCCACGCTACCGATGGCGAACACGAGGATGAGCCCGATCGGGACGTCCACGATGGCTGAGTCCGGCACGCCTTACCCCCGGGTTTGCGCACTATCGGCATTCTGGCGTTGGGAAGACTACTGTGCCCCGCTCTGGCGTGCTGTGGTCCGGCTCCAGACAGCCGGTCGCGGGCCGGAAACCGGAGGCCGCAAGGCGCCAGCTGTGGGCACAGGAAATTCACAGGAGATACCCGGCTGTGCCACAGCTGACGTCGGCACTGTGTTTGCATGAGCCCCATGGCGTTACTCCTCAACGGGCCGGGATCCCCTGGCGGGTCGGCCGGCGAGGTGCACCAGACGACGCGGCAGGCTGCCCACCAAACGGCGCAGCAGACAACGCCTCAGGCAGTGGCTCAGGCAGTGGCTCAGAGCACGCGCCAGCCGCTCCCGGCGCTGCGCCGGGTGGACGGCACCACCCTGCGGGTGCTCGTCGTGGACGACGAACCCGCGCTCTCCGAGCTGTTGTCGATGGCGCTGCGGTACGAGGGCTGGGAAGTCCGCATCGCCGGGGACGGGCTCAGCGCGGTACGCACGGCCCGGGAGTTCCGTCCCGACGCGGTGGTGTTGGACGTGATGCTGCCCGACATCGACGGCCTGGAAGTGCTACGGCGACTGCGAACGGAGGCCACCGACGTCCCGGTGCTGTTCCTGACGGCTCGGGACGCTGTGGAGGACCGCATCGCCGGGATCACCGCCGGTGGCGACGACTACGTGACCAAGCCGTTCAGCCTGGAGGAGGTCGTCGCCCGGTTGCGGGGTCTGATGCGCCGGGCCGGGGCCAGCTCCGCCCGCACATCCTCCGAGCTGGTGGTCGGTGACCTGACCCTGGACGAGGACAGCCACGAGGTCCGGCGCGGCGATGACCTGATCGAGCTCACGGCCACCGAGTTCGAGCTCCTGCGCTTCCTGATGCGTAACCCACGCCGGGTCCTGAGCAAGAGCCAGATTCTCGACCGGGTCTGGAACTACGACTTCGGCGGCCAGGCCAACGTCGTCGAGCTCTACATCTCCTACCTCCGTAAGAAGATCGACGCCGGTCGGACCCCGATGATCCACACTGTGCGCGGTGCGGGTTACGTCCTCAAGCCCGGCGAACAGTAACCATGAGTAGCCGCACCATGGGAACAAGCAGCCGACGTCTCGGGTGGTCGCTGCGGACCCGCCTGGTTGTGGGCCTGGTCGGTCTGCTCGCGGCGGTATGCCTGGTGGTGGGCGTCGCCACCGAGGTGGCCCTGCACGACTTCCTGGTGGGACGCCTCGACGACCAGCTGACCGCCGCCGTCACCCGCTCCCAGGATGCCCTCGGCCAGCCTTCCGACAACCGTGCCGGGCAGCTGCGGTCATCGAACGGGGCCACGAACGGAGCCACGAACAGGGTACCGGGCTTTCATCCGGCTTTCCTGTTGCCGCCGGGCCAGTCCGCGGGTACCCTTGGAGCCCGCCTGACCGCCGGTGTGGTCTCGGATGCCGGGATCATCAGCGATGACGGCTCGCTTGCACCCCTGGACGCCGGGGCTGCGGCGGCCCTGACCGCCGTCCCGGCCGACGAACATCCGCACACGCAGACGATCGGCGGCAACGGAGAGTTCCGGCTGATCGCCCGCCAGATGCCCGACGGCACCGTGCTCGTGACCGGCCTGCCGTTACGCCCCATCCAGGCGACCCTCTCCCAGCTGGCTGTCGTCGGAGCCGCCGTCGCCGGGATCGGACTGCTCGCCGCCGCGTTCGCCGGCACGGCCATCGTCCGCCTCACGCTTCGGCCGCTGCGACGCGTGGCGACCACCGCCAGGCGGGTCGCCCAACTGCCGTTGGACCGCGGCGAGGTCGCGCTGGCTGAGCGCGTCCCGGAGGCGGACACCGACCCACGTACCGAGGTCGGTCAGGTCGGCGCGGCGCTCAACAGCATGCTCGGCCACGTCGGCGCGGCACTCGCGGCACGCCAGGCCAGCGAGATGAAGGTCCGTCAGTTCGTCGCGGACGCCAGCCACGAACTGCGGACCCCGCTGGCCGCCATCCGCGGATACGCCGAGCTGACCCGCCGCGGCCGCGACCGGGTGCCCCCCGACATCGCCCACGCGCTGAGCCGGGTGGAGTCCGAAGCGACCCGGATGACCAGCCTGGTCGAGGACCTGCTGCTCCTCGCGCGGCTGGACGCCGGACGTCCCCTCGACGCCGAAGCGGTCGATCTGTCCCGACTCGTCGTGGACACGGTGAGCGACGCCCACGCCGCCGGGCCCCACCACCGCTGGCAGCTCGAGCTGCCCGACGAGCCGGTGATCGTCACCGGCGACACGGCCCGCCTGCACCAGGTGCTGGCCAACCTGCTCGCCAACGCCCGCACCCACACCCCGCCCGGCACGACGGTCACCGCGAGCCTGCACGCCCGCTCCCCGGGCCTTGCCGTGCTCGCCGTGCTCGACGACGGACCCGGCATCCCACCTGATCTTCTCCCGTCCGTCTTCGAGCGGTTTGCCCGCGGCGACGGTTCCCGTTCCCGCGCCGCCGGCAGCACCGGGCTGGGCCTGGCCATCGTCAGCGCCGTCGTCACCGCTCACCACGGCACCGTGGATGTCACGAGCCGCCCTGGTCAGACGGCGTTCATCGTCCGCCTGCCGACGCACGTGCCGGCCATGGTCCCCGGGCCCGCAATGCCAGCCGGGGACGCGATGCCGGCCGAGGTCCCGATGCCGGGTCGCCAGCCCACGCCGCGGCTGACGTCCGCGCCTCGAGCCGAGACCGGTTCACAGGAAAGGCACAGCTTCGGCACAAGGGGGCGACAGGTCCCGGACCGACTGTAGGTCCATGCCCACAGCGACCGTCACCCCGCAGGACGCACCTGGTCGGACCGCCCCGCGGGCCACCCGCACGCCCGTCCCGGCCGCCCCGGCCGCCCGCCGGCCCATCCTGGCAACCCACCCCGCGGCAGTGCTGGACGTGGTCATCCCCGTCTACAACGAGCAGGCCGACCTGGAGCCGTGCGTACGCCGCCTGTACGCACACCTGACCAGGACCTTCCCGTACCCCTTTCGGATCACGATCGCCGACAACGCCAGCACGGATGCGACCCTGGCCGTGGCGGAAACGCTCCAGGCCGCCATCGCCGAGGTCACCGTCGCCCACCTTGAGCAGAAGGGCCGCGGACGCGCCCTGCACACGGTCTGGTCGGCATCCGACGCCCCGGTGCTGGCCTACATGGACGTCGACCTGTCCACGGACCTCGCGGCGCTGCTGCCGCTGGTCGCCCCGCTGATCTCCGGACACTCCGATCTCGCGATCGGAACCCGGCTGGCACGTGACTCGCGGGTCGTCCGCGGCGTGAAGCGGGAGGTGATCTCCCGCTGCTACAACCTCATCCTGCGCGGCACGCTCGCCGCCCGCTTCTCCGACGCCCAATGCGGGTTCAAGGCCATCCGCGCCGACGTCGCCGCGCAGCTGCTGCCCCTGATCGAGGACACCGGCTGGTTCTTCGACACCGAGCTGCTCGTCCTCGCCGAAAGGTCCGGACTGCGCATCCACGAGGTTCCGGTCGACTGGGTCGACGACCCCGACAGCCGCGTCGACATCAAGGCCACCGCACTGGCCGATCTCAAGGGCGTCGCCCGGGTCGGACGTGCCCTGGCCACCGGAGCGCTGCCCGTGCGCGACCTGCGCCGCCAGCTCGGCCGTGCGCCGCTGGAGCCGGCCGTCCCCGGCGTACCGGTCGGTCTGCCCAGGCAGCTTGTGCGGTTCACCGGCGTCGGAATGGCAAGCACCGCGGCCTACCTGGTGCTGTACCTGCTACTGCGGGGCACGGTGGGGGCACAGACCGCGAACCTGCTCGCGCTGGCGCTCACCGCGGTCGCCAACACCGCCGCGAACCGGCAGCTGACCTTCGGGGTACGCGGGCGCGCCGGCGCCGGCCGCCACCAGCTCGAGGGCCTTGTGGTCTTCGGCCTGGGGCTCGGGCTGACCAGTGGGTCACTGGCCGTGCTCAGCGCGCTGGCCAGCCACCCCGGACGGCCCCTCGAACTCGGCATCCTGATCGGCGCCAACCTCGCCGCGACGGTCCTGCGATTCGTCCTGCTGCGCGCCTGGGTCTTCCACCCGCACCGCCGGCAGGCGTGAGCCCGGCGGGGGGCGGCGGCATCCCCCCCCGAGCCCCCCCCCCCCCCCACCG
>NZ_CAUVXI010000025.1:16997-28849 GCF_963555845.1 Protofrankia sp. Cas8
CCCGGCGAGGGGCGGCGGCAGCCCCCCCCACGCCCCCCACCGCCCCCAGCGTCCGCGACATCCCGATCACACGCACCATCCCGATCACATCCGGACTGGAGAAACGCCTGTGTCCACCTCGGCTCTGCTTCCCCCGGCCAGTTCGCCGGGACGGCATCCGACTGCAGAGCCCCGTCGCAACGACGGGGAGCGCCCGCCGACCGGACTGCGCCGCAGGCTGCGCGGACCCGAGACCGACCCAGGATGGGTCCGGCCCGCGCTCCTGACGCTGCTCGCCGCCACCGCCGTCCTCTACCTGTGGAACCTCGGCGCGTCCGGCAACGCCAACGACTTCTACGCAGCGGCGGTCCAGGCCGGCACCACGAGCTGGAAGGCGTTCTTCTTCGGCTCCTTCGACTCGTCCAACTTCATCACCGTCGACAAACCACCGGCATCGCTGTGGGTGATGGAACTGTCGGGCCGGATCTTCGGTTTCTCCTCCTGGAGCATGCTCGCCCCGCAGGCGTTGGAAGGTGTGGCAGCCGTCGGGCTCCTGTACGCAACCGTGCGCCGGTGGTCCGGACCGACCGCGGGCCTGCTCGCCGGCACGGCGCTGGCCCTCACCCCGGCCGCGACACTGATGTTCCGCTTCAACAACCCGGACGCGCTGCTCGTCCTGCTCCTGGTCACCGGCGCTTACTGCACGGTGCGGGCGATCGAGTCGGCCAGCACGAAATGGCTTGCGCTGGCCGGGGTTGCCATCGGCTTCGGCTTTCTCACCAAAATGGGCCAGGCGCTGCTCGTCGTTCCCGCATTCGGCCTGGCCTACCTGATCGCGGCTCCGACCGGGCTGCGCCGCCGGATCCTCCAGCTTCTCGCCTCCGTCGGCGCCCTTCTCGCCGCGGCGGGCTGGTGGGTCACGATCGTGTCGCTGTGGCCGGCGTCCGCCCGCCCGTACATCGGCGGCTCGACGAACAACAGCGTGCTTGAGCTGGCATTCGGCTACAACGGCCTCGGTCGCCTGTTCGGCGGAGCCGGCAACGGCGGCGGTGGCGGCGGTGCCGGCGGTCCCAGCGGTGCCAGCGGGGGCGGTTTCGGGGCCGGTGGCGGTTTCGGGGGAAGCACCGGTATCACCCGCCTGTTCCGCTCGGAAACAGGCCTGGAGATCTCCTGGCTGCTCCCCGCGGCGCTGCTCAGCCTGGTCGCCGGCCTGTGGCTCACCCACCGGGCACCGCGCACCGACCGCACCCGGGCCGCGATCATCCTCTGGGGCGGCTGGCTGCTCGTGACGGGGATCGTGTTCAGCTACATGCAGGGCACCATGCACCCGTACTACACGATCGCGCTCGCCCCGGCCGTTGCGGCGCTGGTGGCGATCACCGGACGGCTCCTCTGGCAGCAACAGGAGACCTGGTTCGCCCGGATCAGCGCGTCCATGATTATCGCGGGGACCGCAGGTTGGAGCTACCACCTGCTTGCTCTCACCCCGGGCTGGACTCCGTGGCTGCGCTACACGGTTCTCGTCTGCGGCGCGGTCGCGATCGGCGGCCTGCTGACCGGACGACGCATCCTGCGCAAGGGCGCGATCGTGGTCGCGACGGCGGCGTTGCTCACCGGCATCGCGGGTACGGCCGGCTATGCCGCCAGCACTGCGTCGCACCCACACACCGGCTCACTCCCGGCCGTCGGTCCGGGGAGCACCAGCGCCATGGGCGGTCCCGGTGGCGGACCTTCCGGTGGGCGGTTGTTCGCGGGAGGAACCCCGCCCGGCGGCGCCGGGGTGAACGGCTCCACAACCAGCGGTACACCCAGTGGCACAACCAGCGGTACAAACGGCGGAACATCCACCGGTCAGCCCGGTGGATTCGGCGGAGCGGGTGGATTCGGCGGAGCGGGTGGATTCGGCGGAGCGGGTGGATTCGGCGGTCAGACCGCCAACGCAGAGCTGGTGTCGCTGGTGCAGAAGACCACCAACACCTGGGCAGCCGCCACGGTCGGCTCCCAGAGTGCGGCTCCCCTGGAGCTCGCCAGCGGAAAAGCAGTTATGTCCATCGGCGGATTCAACGGCAGCGACGGCACACCGACCCTCGCCGCCTTCCAGGCCTATGTCGCCGCCGGAAAGATCCATTACTTCATCGCCGGCTCCGGTGGCGCAGGGATGGGCGGCCCGAACAGCAACGGCACCGGAAGCGACATCACCACCTGGGTCGAGGCACATTTCACCTCGACCACCGTCGGCGGCCAGACGGTCTACGACCTGACGCACCAGACGAGCTGACCCACCCGAGCGGTAGGTGGAAAAGGCTGCCATGATGGCCGCTTCTACCTGCCGCTGGACGGCATTCGGCCGAGCGGTAGGTGAAAAAGCACGCTGGAGCGACAGAAGCCACCTACCGTCGGCATAGCGCAACGGCCAGCGCAACGGCCAGCGCAAGGGCCAGCACAACGGCCAGCGCAACGGCCAGCACAACGGCCAGCACAAGGCCGCGGGCGCCACCGCGAACCGGTGGCGCCCGCGGTTTTCCTTGCTGTCCGGGCGCGGGCCGGCGCAGGCCGCCACCGATGTCGGTTCGACCTGGTCATTCGACCTCGTCAGCCCCTGGCCAACACCTGGCCAGACTCAAGCCGCACTGCACCTGGCATCCCACAGCAGACGCACAGCAGGTACTCAGCCCGCGCCCAGCCCATGCTGATTAGCTGTTTGTGGACAAGAAATTCCGGGGAATTCAGCCGGCCGAAGGGCGTGCGATCCTCGTTTTCGCGCACGCCCGGCGGCCCCAAAGAAAGCCAGCCAGCCAGCCAGCCAAAGGAGATTGCCATGAACTCGTCGCTTTCAGCTCACGGCACCAGCCGGGACAACGGCCTGTCGCGCGCGCTGGTGCGTTACGTGGCTGCCGCCGGAATCGCGCTGGTGGCGGTTTTCTCCGCCACGGCCGCGACTGACCTGAGCACGGCGGGCACACCGCTCATTCTCAGCGCGATGTCGAGTACCGCCACGACATCCGGTACCACCACAAGGCTGGGTGAGTCATCGGTCCCGCAGCTGGTACACGTCGCCTGACCTCCCGCGGCGATCCTGGCAGTTACCGGGCCTCGGCTTCAGCGGGCCGGACACCGGCCGGATTCGATGTGATTCCTCCTGGGAAGCCACGGGTCAGGCGGACGTGATGGCGGGAGCCCAGCGGCAGCAGGCCGGTGTCGATGTCGGTGAAGCGGGTGTCCGTGCGGAATCCTCCCCGTGCTCGACGGCGACTCCACGCATGTGGCGGTAGGAGACGAACGCGGCCGCCGCGATCTCGTCACCTGGATAGCCCGCTCCGCCACCGGACCCGACTGCCTACCGTGTGACACGGCATGACCATCGACCACAACAGATCATCGTCCGATCCCCGCCGAATCGAGATGACCACAATGCGATGGGCGCATCCGGATCGAGACGTTTCGCGCTAAAACGACTCACAGCATTTATTCTGGTTTAGCCCTGTTTATCTATGATTCCACAACGGTCACAGATCTGACCCCAGCCTCCTACGCCCACACCGCGGGGATCCCACCGCCGGACCCCGACCAGCTGGCCCAGGCCATCCACGACCAACAGGCCGCCCAGACCCGGCTCGACCAGGCACCACACTCGGCCCAGAACGCGCAGGACGACCTCGATGCGGCCCGCCGCCTCCGCCCTCCCGCGAAACAGCTCCGGGAAGACGCAGCCGCCACCTGCGGGCCGGTGGCACCCGGCGGACGGGTGACAGTCTCCTTCCAAGAGCCCGAAGGCGGTAGAGAACTGATCACACCAGCATTGATCGAACTCCAGAATTCGGGGTTCTCTGGTGGAACCTTGAGTTTCCACGGTGTGTGGGCGATCTCGGCCATCAACTACGTGGAGGCTCCCGTCGTCGACTCGGCTCGCGACCCGGTCGCGAGCCGACGGTTCGACGAACTCATCACCGTAGCCGGCATAGATGTGGTCGCGGTCACCGCAGAGCACACCAACCTGGCTCGGCATGCCTACCGCGACTTCGGCCGGGGCGGCGGCAGTCCTGCCCAGTTGAATTTCGGCAACCGCCTCGCTTACACGCTGGCAGCGCAGAGACGGGAATCGCTGCTGTTCAAGGGCGCGGACTTCACGCACACCGACCTTGTGCCGGCGGATCTCCCCGACTGGCAGCCCACCCCTCAAAGCTCAGCAAAACCTGTTTCACATGGCTGAGCTGTATGTCAACCGATTCAGTGACGGGCCCGGAGCAGCCGGGTCACCGAACGATAGGTCGTCGCCTCGACCGAACCGGCGGGGAAGAAATTGACCAATCCTGTGATATGGCCTTGCCCGTCGATGACGGTAACATCGCTCTCGGCCCGAGCAGCGGCCAAGACCGCGTTGGCCTCGTGTTCGCGAATCCATGCGATCAACTTGTTGCCAGCACGGCGCTGGCGGACCACGAGTGCGTTCGCCCGATACTTTCGCGCCTCGGCGGTATCCGGCGCGAAGTACTGGACGATTGATGCGACATTACCGTCCGCCGCCGGTACCTGCCGGTCCTGACGGGCAGCGAGTGCCTGGAGAACGGCCGCGGCTTCCGACGGGCGTAGCCAGGCGACTCGACGGTAGCCGTCGGGCACCGGGACAGGTAGCCGAGTGAACCCGTTGACCAGCGTCGCGGTTGGAACAGCTGCACTGGAACCATTTCCTTGAATTATATCGGATAGGCCGTCGGATGGTTGGAGTTGAGAGAACGGCGCTGTGGGCTGGGCAGTGTCTTGTGTACGGATCGGGGCTGACGGTTGATCGGGTATCGAAATTGCCGGGCGAGCAGACGGGGTAGGTAGGGTAAGAAACTCCTGCGAAACTGCGATGGGCGCGCCGGACGGACGCGGGATCCGATGTGGCTCCTCAGTTTGCCCTGGCACGGCCGATGCCGCCCCCTCCGGATGCGGCGGCGCGTCAGGCAAGGTGCTCGTGGCGGCAAGCGGAACGATGCGGTTATCGCGCGCATGGCTACCGCTGTCCCCCTGCCGGTCATCCACATGGTTAACCGGGTCTTGAAACGGCACAGAGGTTACGGTATCGGGACGGATGTCCAGCTCGTCGAGTCGCTTCCACAGCGACACGAGCGCGGCGACCGGATGTCGGTAGTACGCCGAACCCCGGACCCGCCAGAATTTCCAGCCTTGGCGTTCGAGCACCCGTTGGCGGCGGAGGTCAGTTTCCCACTGCTCCGGACCATGGAACTTGTCGCCGTCGCACTCGATCGCGAGCCGGTCGCGAGTGCCTTCCACAACCAGATCGATGCGGCACTGACCAACATGATATTGCGGTGTCACCTGGTAACCGCGGCTTATCAGCTCTCGCAGCACGGCGCGCTCGAATTCGCTCTCGCATCTTTCCTCAAGAGCTGCGCTCCGCGCCTGCGGTGTATTGATGCCATATGCGTAGGCGAGAAGATGTCCGCGAACATCATCAGAATGTAATACGGTATGATCCATGGTATGGAAAATCCACAACTGGTCACGGGCCCGGCTGGCTGCGACGTTAATGCGCTGCTGGTCGGATTTGCGGGTCGCGGCGGAGCGGTTATCGTCAGCGACGACTGAGATGAAAATGACATCCCTTTCGTCGCCCTGGAAATTGTGCGGGTCGCCGACCCGAATACGTCGACGCTCGTACTCCTCGACACCGAGCTTGTCCACGAGCGTCTGCTCGATCAGACGCCCCTGTCCGTTACCCAGCAAGGTGACGACTCCGAAGGTCATGCCCTCATATGCAGGGTCGTCACAGCAGTCGAGGATCTGCTGGACAAGGGCAAGTGCCTCGGGTTCGTTGACCTCACCATACTGGCCGCGGGTGCGGGCCCCTGCCCGCACCCGGACCGGCCGGATAGCCGGACCGATACCAAGATCGGTCGCCTCTCGCAGCGGGAAAATCTTCCCATCATAGAAGCGGTTGGAGAAGCCGATGATGTCCGGCACACACCGGAAGTGTTCGCGCAGCAGAACCACCCCTGGAAATACGCGGCTCGCGATGTCGTAGAGGCTGGCTTCTACGTCTAGCAGGGAACGCTGCGGCATGTCGGGCAGATACGAATCGATCAGTTGGAAGACGCGATCCCGGTTGACACCGACAGCCGCCGGGCTGATTTGTTTGTCATCACCTACGACAACAACCTTGCGACCAAGAGCAAGAACACCGAGGGATAACATGTCACATTGGCTGGACTCGTCGACGATGACAACGTCGAACAATTCTGTACGACGAGGGTCGAAGCTCTGCAGCACCCGATGAATCGGCATGATCCAGACAGGGACGGCGCCCATCGCCGCTGGCATCTCGGTGCGAGCCACAGCCTCCCATTTACCGGCGAATTTGCCGGTGCCCTTCCCGATCCTCGCGAGTGCCTGTAGCCAGGCAATGAGCGCGCGCCGTTGATCTTCCCGCAGAGCGCGCTGCACGCCGAGTCGGGCCCCGCGGGCGGCCAACTCAAGGACGAGACGGCGCACCTCGGCTGCGGCAGCAGCGATCTGCTGCTGAAGCACGGTCGCGTCGCCCCTGTCGAACAGCGCGTCCAGCCAGGTCTGGGCCTGACGCCACAGCCAGAGCCGCGGAAGATCATGTGGCTGGCCGCAAACTGCGCTGTCTCCGCGTGAGTCGATGATGCGGCCGGCCCAGACCGGTGCTACGATGGCGAGTCGCCCAACCAGATGGTCGCGTCGGGTCAGGATAGGTCGCAGCCCGGCCAGTCGAATGACCTCATCGCAGGCGTCCGTCCACGCGCTGAAGTCACGTCGGTCGAAGATGTCGCGTAGCACGCCCCACAGGGGACTTGCGTTCGGCTGCCTCTGTCCGGTTTCAAGGGTGGATCGGAGTACGCCGAATTGCGCTGTCAGCACCCGTTCGTCACGCCGCTTCGCGGCTGCCGTAAGTATTAAAGCAATTATTTGCAGCTCGGCGCTGGTGGGCCGTGCCGGGGTATCCGGTAGGACCATGCGCAACCGAGCCACCAGCGCGGGTCCACCCCTCGTCTCCCAGCCGATCGCAGTGCGCAACCGTCCGACGATGTATTCGAGCGCCGGCACGAAAGCCAGCGTGTCGGCGGACAACGGTGGAGCGTCCAACTGACGGACCAGTTCGTCATAGCGGCGGTGTGCCGTGGCTCGCGCGAGCCGCTCACGGACCGCCGCACGAACCACACCGATGTCAGCATGGGTCCGTAGTTCGAAACCGTCGACCCGGACGGTACCATGGAACGCCTTCAGATCCCTGTTGCCGAAGCGTGGAACGCCTTTCTCTTCGGCGAAACGGGCGTCTAATTCGTCTAGGAATCCTTCCTGTATCCGTGGGTCGCCATCCGGAATAATGATCGACTTTCCGAAGGTCTGGCGTCGCAGTTCGACTAGCGTACTGCTGTTCGCCGCAAGGGCCTCGGTCTGTTCTGACCAGAGCTCGGCCAGCGTTGCGAACTGAGCGACCTGTCCACGAAGGGTGGAAAGCCACGGTTCTTCTAAATCAGCAACCAGAGCAATCGCCTGTTGGACATCGCTGACCAGCACAACAAGCGCCGATCCACCGAGAGCGTCGATGGCAGCCAGCGCAATGCCCTGTTCCTCGAGGTCGGCAAGTTCGTCGCGAAGGCGATCGAGTGTGCCATGCTGTTCAAGGAGAACCCCGGCGGGCGGGAGCGCCGCCGGGTCCGGTAGCTGGCAGCGAGCGGCAACCGTGTCTGCGGCATCGATCGCGTCCGCTAGGTTGATCAGATCGGTCAACTCGGCGATGGTCAACGGCAGGCGCTGATCAACAGTTAGCCGGTCCGGGATGTGACTCCACACCGTTTCATGTCGAGCAAGCCACGCACTCACCTCTGCAGCCTTTGCAGATCCCTGAGGGAGCGGGAACTCGGCGGCCTCATCGCGGAGCAGGTCCACCAGGCGTAGCTGGAGGTTTCGCTCTCGTATACGGGCCTCGTCGAGGTCGCGCGCGAGAGCCTCAAGCGCAGCGATTTCTGCGGCAGGTTCGATGCTCGAGATCGCATCCATGATGGTTTGGACGGAGGCGTGGAGTTCGCCGAGCGCGGCCTGGCTGGAGCCCAGCACCGCGATCGACAGATCACGCAGCTCCGCCGGTATCTTCTCACGAAGTACGCTGAGAGCCTGCTCATTGTGCGCGGTGACCAGCACCCGTTTGCCATGGGCAACCAGATGGCTGATGAGGTTTGCGATCGTGTGGCTTTTCCCGGTACCGGGTGGTCCCTGGACCGTGACACCTCGAGATCGAGCGAGCTGGGCGGCGATGCGCTCCTGTTCACCGTTTGTGGGTAGCGGCATGAGCAGGCGTGCCCCGATGACTCCCCAGCCCTCGTCATCTGCGATTCCGTGGTCACCTTCGCGCGCCGCAGGCTCAATGTGGCTATCGTCTGCCACGATCGCGGCGAACGCCGCCGGAAGCACGTTGGTCTCCGCAAGAACCTGCCGCAGTTCCGTGTAAAAGCGTCGGTGCAGAGCCGGACGCGGTCTGGCAAACAATACCCACGTGTCGACCAGCACCGCTGCAGCAGTGGGAACAGGCACGTCGGGACCGGCCAGCACCCGCGCATCGAGACCGAGCGGGGCGACGGCCTGTGCATACAGTTCGACGAGGCCGTCCTCGAACCACGGATCTGGCGGGCTTAACCGCACCCGCTCCCTCAATGCCGTCAGCTCCTCGAGCGCCGGGAGCCCCAGCCCCTGCACGGGATCCGTTTCCACCACCGGCGACCCGTCCGGCACAACCGACAAAACCCCGGTGTCCGGGTCCATCTCAATAACCACAGGGGTGAGGAGCAGCGGGTGGTTGATGGCCTCCTCCGCTGGAGACCACGACAGTACACCGTGACCCCAGATCAACTCATACGTCGCGCTGTCCCGCTCCAGCCGGAGCCGCATGTCATATAGCCGCTGGTACAGCCGCCGAGCTTCCCTTGCCGGTCGGGCTTTGTCGGCCCAGGGCTGCCAGGACCCAGCAACCCAGAGCGCCAGCTCAGTCCGTATCTGTTCCGGGTCCGCACCTTCTTCCACGGCGGACTCGTCACAGTCAAGACGCAGCAACGGCGGTCCGGACGGTGTGACCGTGGCAGACAAAACGTGACGAGCCAACGGTTCTGGAAGGACCGGCGCGACAGGCTCCGCCACCTTCCGGACCTGCAGCCACGCCGTCCGGCCCGGAGCCGGGCCCAGCAACACCCCTCCGTGTGCCGGGATGTCGCCCGGTCGGATCAGGGGTGGGTCATATTCGGTCAGGCGCCGCTTCGGCTTCGCGGACAACTCCAGTGAGAGAGCCGCGAGGTAGTCCAGCAGATGCAGCGACCTAGCCTTGACCACATCATAACGCATGCCCACGACATCCCCCCATAACTGGATCTTTCCAGCAGCCCGCCGGCAACCATGGTTGTACAGGACCCGACTGGCAGTTGCGGTGGCACCTACCCGGCAGATGCATCAGCAACAAGATCGCTTGGGTGGAAAATAGGCATGCGCACTCCTCGCCAACAGCCTCCGCCGGCCAGGACTGGAACATGGAAGAAAAGAACGGGTATTCATTATGATCTTTCCCTGCACCCACGATCGTGGTTCGGACCGGACACCGGCCCCGACCGTCCGCGTCAACGGCTTCCAGTACGAGCCCCCCAGCTCCTGCCACTTCCGTCCGATCATCGTCCTACGCGACACGCCCTGACACTCAGGGTAACCGCGATGCGTCGCCCGCTCCGGAGGACGATGATCGCCGGTTCACGGCCGTGGTCGGCGGCGAGTCAGGGGCGAGCAGTTCCTCTGGAAGCGAGCAGTTCCTCGAGGAAAAAGCCCGCCTTCGCCTCGATCGGGCGGCCCGGATAATAGCGTTCGAGCAGATCGAGGCCCTCGTCAACGCTGGAGAAACCACATAGATCATAGAGTCTGAGGATATCTTCCTCGTCGCGGCTGACCCGGCTCGCCAGGAGCTTCGTCGCGAGCAGGTACTCCGGCGACGGAGCCGACACGGTGAGACAGTCGTCGTCATAAACGACGGTGGGGTGCCCCGGGTCGTCGCCCGGTAGAAATCCTTTGACCCCGTCGTTCAGCCAGTCCGATGCAAGATCCTCGTGCCGGGCGGCGACCCGCGCTGCGGCGGCGCGGACCTCGGTGGACGGATGCCAGATCCCGTCGACGTCCCGGGTAGCCGGTCGAGCATTGTAGGCGACAACCATGGCGGCACCACCGACCATGAAGATGTCACCACGGATACCCGCCTGACACAACTCGTCGTTCAGCTCCGCGAACAGACCGATAATGCGCTCCCGGGTCAACATATGGCCATCTAAACATTGGTAAGTGAGTCGCGGTGCAGATACACGCCGCGGCTCTGGAACGAGACCGGGCTGCCTGCGTACTCCCACGCCCGCATCGAGGGCATCCGCGTCACCCACCATCCACGGCGCAGGTAACGGCTGTCGTGCCGGGTCCATGCGGGAACGGGCATGTCCGTCTGTACCGCCAGCCACTCGGCGAGACCGGCCAGAAAGGCGTCCCATCGTGGGTCACCGGTCGCTGGAGGCGCTGCTGTAATCATTCGACGACGGGTCTCCGGGTCGGTGACCCGGAACCGGTGGGCCAGCTCCGCGGCCTTGCGGACCGGCCCCGTCCGGTCCTCGGCGACTATGTCACTCACAATCGAACGAGCCAGGCCCACAATGCTGGCCGCGTAGTCCGGACGGGCGTCGACGCGCAGGCGCATCCCGGCTGCTTCGACAATGCGCTGAAGCGTGTCCACGGTGGGTTGCAACTCGCCCTGTTCGATGCGGTGAACGGTGCTGGCCGCCATGCCCGCCGCATCGGCGAGGGCCCGGACAGACAGACCCGTGCTGGCTCGGACACTGCGTACCAGGTCCGCCACCACCATAACCATAACCGTGAGCGTATACGCTTACTGATCGGTCGGCCCGGCCCGATCCCCCGTCAGCGGGCGGTCCGCGGACCGTCAGATCTCGGTGACGGGTCGGCGAGGAGGGCCTCGAGGTCGGGTTCGGACAACAGCGGCGGACGTGCGACCTCACCCGAGCGGACATAGAGGAATGCTGCGTCCACCGCGTCCGGACGCACCCCCCGCAACCGCGCCCAGGCCAGCCGGTAGACCGCCAGCTGCACCGCGTCCGCATGCTGGCGGCCGGTCTTCCAGTCGACCACTTCCCACCGGCCGCCCCCGAGGTCGTACACCGCATCGATGCGCCCCCGGACCGCGCGGCCGGCGATCAGCAGCTCGAACGGCGCCTCTACCGCGAACGGACGCCGCCGACCATACGGGCTCGCCAGAAACGACTCCCGCAACGCCGCGATCTCGCCGTCGTCCACCGCCTCGTCCGCAGCCCCCGGCAGATCCTCGGGATCGAGCAACGGGGCCTGCTCGAAGACGCCCTCCACCCAGGCGTGAAACGCCGTACCTCGACGCGCCTGCGGCGCCGGGCGCCGCGGCATCGGGCGGGCGAGGTCGCGGGCCAGCCCCGCCGGATCGGATCTCAACTGCACCACCTGGGAAGCGGTGAGCGCACGCGGCAACTCCACCTCGCGGGAGGGCCGCCGGGCACGGCGAGCTTCTTCCAGCAGCAGCTCGACATCACGGTCGAGTTCGGCGAGCGTCTGCCGTTCCGCCGGGGTCATCCCATCACGATCGTCCACGGGCAGCGGCTGATCCGCGCCCAGCGCGCTGAGGTATCCCGTGACCTGTTCGGCGGCGGCGCGGCGGCGGGCATAAGCCGCAGGCTCATACGGCAGCGGCCAGTCGAGGTCTTGCATGCCGGCGAGCTGTGGATTGGTCTCGTCCTCGGACGGTTTCGGCGCCCACACCGCGACCCTGCCGTGGCCGGCGCGCACGT
>NZ_CAUVXI010000025.1:29413-37438 GCF_963555845.1 Protofrankia sp. Cas8
CGTACAACTCGTCGAGGAACACCGACGGCCCACGCAACCGACGCTGCGCCGGCCCCCACCAGTGCCCGCTGCCGAACAGCAGGGACTTGGCCCGGGTGAACGCGACATAGCCGAGACGGCGTTCCTCCCGTTCCAGATAGGCGTCACAGTCGGCGGCGAAGCCGGCGAGGTCGGGCTTACCGAGGCCGGGCAGCACGGGCAGATCGTCGGCATCCCCGCGCAGGGCCGTGGGTAGCACCGACGGCGATGTGGTCCACTTCGACCGGACGGTAGTGATCGGAAAAACCGTGTGACTGAGGTTCGGCACGGCCACGACCTCCCACTCCAGCCCCTTGGACTTGTGGACGGTCATCAGCTGGACGGCATCCGCGCCGGACGGGCTGGTCGCGTCCAGACCACGCTCGTGTTCCTGCGCGGCACGCAGGAATGCCAGGAACGCACGGACCGAACCGTCGTTGTCCAGACCGGTGAAGCCCGCCGCGACGTCGATGAACGCGGCAAGGTTGTCACGGCGGCGGGCCGTGACCGCCTCGGGGCTCGCCGCCAGTTCCACGTCCAGACCGGTGACCTCGACGATCCGGTAGATGACGTCCAGCAGTGGCTCGTCGATGTGGGCCCGCAGATAGCGCAGTTCCGCACCGAGCATCCGCAGCCGGGCCCTGGCCTGGGGCGACACCTGTGGGCCCGGGTCGTCCAGCACGTCGGCGAGCGCGACCACGTCGCAGGGGTCGATCCCGAGCACCGCCTCATCGAGCGCATCGGTCGGCAGCGCTTCGCCCGCCGGCTGGTGGGGTACCAGAGGGTCGGATCCAGTCTGGTCGAGGGGGGCGGTGCGGGCCACCCCGACCCCGACGGCCTCACGCGCCGCGCGCCCTAGCGCCGCGAGATCACGGCGGCCCAGCCGCACCCGCGGACCGGTGATCAGCCGCGTGAGGGCCGCGTTGGCCGTCGGATCGTCCAGCACCTCCAGCGTCGCGATGACGTCGGCTACCTCCGGCAGACTCAACAGACCGCCGAGGCCCACGACCTCCACCGGCAGTTCAGCCGCTAGCAGGGCCGCGTACAACGCGGGGACGTCGCGACGCGCCCGCACGAGTACCGCGCACTCCCCCGGCCGTGCGCGGCCGGCACTGACGACCTCCCGCAACGTCGCCGCGATCCAACGAACCTCCTGCGACCAGGTCGGATGCAGCGCGATAACCGTTTCGCCACGGTCTGCGACGTCGTCGCGCGGACGCAGCCGCGCGACGCGGTGTCGGGCCCGCAGACCGGCCGCGACCGCGTTGGCCAGGCTCAGCAACCGCCCACCGCTGCGTTGGTTGACCGACAGCTCGTACACCCGCGCCGGCCCGCCGCCACAGCGCGGGAAATGGTCCGGAAAGCCGTCGAGGTTCGCAACGGACGCACCACGCCAACCGTAGATGGCCTGGCATGGATCGCCGACGGCCGTCACCGGATGACCACCGCCGAACAGGCCTGCGAGCATCTGCCGCTGCGCTACGGATGTGTCCTGGTACTCGTCCAACAACACGACCCCGGCCCGGGAACGCTCCGACGCGCCGACCGCCGGCACGGTGGCGGCCAGTCGGACGGCGTGGCGGACCAGATCACCGAAGTCGATGACGTCGAGCTCGCGTTTGGCCGCGCGGAACTCCGCGACCATTGCGGCGAGCTCCCGGCGGGACCGGGCGACCAGGGCCATCCGGCCGAGAGCGTCGACATGACCTTTGTTACGCGGCCGT
This sequence comes from Protofrankia sp. Cas8, assembly GCF_963555845.1. Classification (NCBI taxonomy): domain Bacteria; kingdom Bacillati; phylum Actinomycetota; class Actinomycetes; order Frankiales; family Frankiaceae; genus Protofrankia; species Protofrankia sp. Cas8. The sequence goes on from NZ_CAUVXI010000025.1 coordinate 31,156, forward strand.
TCCCGTTCGGCGATGAGCACCGTTTCGATCTCGGCCAGCCAGCCGAGATCGAAACCAGCCAACGCGCCCGGTTCGACAAGGTGCTCGCTGCATTCCGCGTCAAGGGAGATGATGTCGCCGACGAGCATCGACAGCGGCCTGGTCAGCGCCGCGACCGGTCCGCGGTGGCGGCGCAGCACCCGCCCAGCGAGCTGGTAGCGGGTTGCGTCGGCAAGGAGGGTGAAACCCGGTTCCAGGCCGAGCCGCAGCGCGTGGTCGGTGACCAGCCGTTTCGCGAACGAATGGTAAGTGGACACGACCGGCTCGCCGGGCTCGCCGTCACAGGTTTCGCCCCCCGTTACGCCAGCGGCACCCGTGAGACCGGATTTCTCCAGGCCACGGCGGATCCGGTCGGTGAGTTCGCCCGCGGCCTTGGTCGTGAAGGTGAGCCCGAGCACGGCGTCGGGCGCCACCTGACCGGTCACGACCAACCACACGACCCGGGCGGCCATCACCGAGGTCTTGCCCGAACCAGCCCCGGCGACGATCACCCCGGGCTCCAGCGGAGCGGTCGCCGCCGTGATCTGCTCATCGGTGAACGGCACCCCGAGGAGATCACGCAGCTCCGCCGGCACCAGGTCCAGCCCCGTCGGTCGAGCCGCCGCAGCCACGGTCATGTGATCACCTGCTGTCCCTCATCCTGGGCTGGGCAGCACCGCCGAAACGTGCATGTCGGGCAGGACGCGCCCGGACGTGGCGGGAAGCGCTCCGCGTCGATGTGTTCGACCGCGTCCAACAGCAGGTCGTCTACCCAGGTGGGGCCGTCGACCGGCAGTGCCTCCTGACGTTGGACCTTCGGTGCCCGAGCCGCCGGGGTCGCAACCGGCGGCTCGGGCACCGGCACCGGCACCGGCTCTGGCACCGGCACCGGCACCGGACCTGACGCCGCGTCAAGACGCAGGTGCACCAGTTCCGCTCCGCCGGGCTCGGCTCGGGCTCCATCGACGTCGCACGCCACCGCTCCGTGACGAACGGCAAGCTGATAGGTGCCGAGCTGCGGATGACGCGCCACATCCGAACTGGACGGAGCCGTCCGACCCGTCTTGAAATCGACGACGTGTACCCGGCCGTCATCGTCCAGCTCGATGCGGTCGATGAAACCCCGTAGCTTCACCGTCCGTCCGCCCACCACGATGTCGCAGCTGAACGGGACCTCGCTGGCCACCAACCGCCGATGGCGCGTGGCCGCGTGCCACACCAGGAACCGGGCCAGCGCCTGGCGCGCCGCCGCCCGCTGCTGCTGGGAACGCCACGGCGCCTCATAGGCGAGATGGCGCCACACCCGTTCCAGCCGGGCGTCGAGCGCGTCGAGGTCGGGAGCGGTCCGCCCGGTCGCGACCTCGTCGGCGAGTGCATGCACGACCTTGCCGAAACCCATGTCGGAGCTGGTCGCGGCCTGCGCATGCGCCTCGTGCTCAAGGAACCAGCGCATCGGACAGGTCGCCAACACCGACAGCGACGACCCCGACAATCGGATGGGGGTGTCCGCGGCGACCGCTGGAACGTCGCCCGCAGTCACCTCGGCCAGCCCCCACCACCGACCTGGACGGGCGGAGGGGACGAGCGGCCGACCCACGTCGTCAACCGCGGCCGCGAGCCGCGCCAGCCGCACCGATGCGGCCGCCCGCATCGCCGGCGTCGAGGCCGGGTCGACCGTGGTCCGGCGCAGCGCCGCAACCGCCGACGACAGTGTGAGCGGACGGGCCAGCCGGGAACGGTGCATGGTCACCGAGACACCGAGCGGTCCCGCGTCGCACAGTTCACGAAAGAACCGGCTGGGACCCGCACCCTGATCCTCGGTGGAGTCGACCGCGGTGACGACAAGCCGGCGCCGTGCCCGGGTCAACGCAACGTAGAACAGCCGACGTTCGTCCGCAAGAAGTTCGGTGCGGGTCGCGGCCTCACGCATCCCCCCGCATTCCGGGCGGTCCAGGCGTTCGGACTCCAGCAACGAGTGGCGGGTTCGCAGGTCCGGCCATTGCCCGTCCTGGACGCCGCAGACGACCACGACATCCCATTCCAGGCCTTTGCTGCGATGGGCGGTCAGCAACCGGACCACGTCCGCCCGGGCCGGACGCTCGGTCAGCGAATCACCGGTGATCTGCTGCTGTTCCAGTTCGTCCAGGAGTGGGCCGATGCCGGTGCCGGGTCCGTGCCGCACGCTCGAGCGGCCGATGGTCGCGAACAGCGCGACCAGGGCGTCCAGATCACGGTCTGCCGCCCGGCCGGCGGCCCCGCCCGCGGCGGACGCCCGTTCCAGTCGGGCGGGCCAGCCGGTGCCCGACCACAGCACCCACACGACGTCCTCGGGCGTGCCGCCGCCGTCGCGCACCGCGCGCGCCGATCGCAGCAGCTCACCCAGGCGCCGGGCCGGGCCCGCGATGTGGTCGGGGACCATCAGCAGGGTGCGGTCGGGGTCGGCGACGGCCTGCCGGATGAGTTCCGCCGACGACGCCGGCACGGCCGCCGTGGGCGACGATGCCGGCACGGCCGCCGTGGCCGGGTCGCCCACGTGGGTGGCGACTACGGCACGATCGATCACGGCACGATCGATCACGCGCAATGCACGGCCCAGCGCCCGCAAGGCGGTCGGGTCGGCACCACCCAGCGGACCGGTCACCAACGTCCGGGCCGCCTCGGCGGTCAGCTCCCGGCCGGGGTTGTCGACGCAGCGCAGCGCCAGCAGCAGCGGCGCGACCGCACCATCGCGGGCCAGCGGCAGTTCATCGCCTGCCACCTCGACCGGCACGCCCGCGGCGGTGAGCATCCGCCGCAGCGGGGGCACCGACCGGGCCGCGCTGCGCACCAGCACCGCCATCCGGTCCCACGGGGTGCCGTTCTCCAGATGCTCCCGGCGCAGCAGGTCGGCAATGCCTTCGGCCTGAGAGCCCTCGGATGTGTACGTCCGGGCCTCAACGCGTTCCGCACGGCGTGCCTCGGAGGTTCCCGACCCGGTTTCGCCGCCGGCCGCGATCAGATCCCGATGTGCGCGCAGGTATTGGGCGGGCAGACCGGTCGCGGGGATACGGCTGGCGATCTGCCGGCTGACGGCGAGCGCCACCGGCCCCAGCCGTCGGCAGCGCCGCAGGGCCACCACCTCGGCCGGGAGCCCGTCCGCGCGGGGAAACCGGGTCGGGAACGCCAACAACCCGCGCACCTCCGCCCCGCGGAACCCGTAGATCGACTGGTCCGGATCGCCGACGACGACGAGGTCGCCACCACCCCCGGTGACGGCCCGCAGCAGCCGCTCCTGCGCGGGGTCGGTGTCCTGGTACTCGTCGACGAAGACAGCCTGATAACGGCGACGCAGGTCAGCACCGACGTCGTCGCCTTCGGCGACCGCGGCGGCCCGCTGGACCAGCTCGGAATAGTCGATCATCCCTTCGAGATCAAGCGCGTCGAGGTAGTCGGCGTAGAAGGTCGCCATCGCGGCCCAGTCATCCCGGCCGGTCCGCCGAGCCAGTGCGGCAAGCGCGTCCGGGCTCAGCCCCACCTCACGGGCCCGGGCGAGCATGGCTTGTACCTCCTCGGCAAAGCCCCGGGATGTGAGACAGCCCGCGAGCGGGGCCGGCCATCGCGGCCGGCCGACCTCCACCGTCCCGGCAAGAAGATCACGAAGCTTGGTGTCCTGCTCGGGCCCGGACAGCAGTCTCGGCGACACACCACCTGGGTCGGCCGGTCGGCCCAGCCGTAGAACGGCATAGCACCAGGCGTGAAAGGTCCAGGCCAACGGGGCGCCGACGGCGGCGCGCAGCCGTCGGGTGATGCGTTCGCGCAGCTCGTGGGCGGCCCGCCGGCTGAAGGTGAGCACCAGGATGGACTGCGGGTCGAGCCCGTCCTCCACCCGCCGGGCCACCGCCTCGACGATCGTGGTCGTCTTACCCGTACCCGGCCCGGCCAGGACGAGCAGCGGACCGCCGGTGTGATCGACGACACGGGCCTGGTCGGCGTCGAGGACCGGCGGGCGCGGGCGCGCCGGCGGGGTCCGCACGAGCCGATATGCCGGCGGACCAACCGCGGTCGGGACCGCCCGCGCCGCCAGCCGGGGAACCCCGGCCGTGCCCTGGTGGGCGCTCACCCGATCCTGGTGGACTGTCACGCGCACAGCACACCATGCGCCACCGACAGAACCGGACGGTCCCACCCTCGGACGCTCGAAGCCTGTCAGGGGGTTGTCCGGCCGTCCCAGCGGGCCGCGCCCAGATCCACCCGCTCCCCGCCGGGACGCAGCACCGTGCCCTCGGACGCCAACCGTCGCAACGCCTCGTCCGGAGCGCTCGGGTTCGGTGCGCCGGTGGAGCGGATCACCCGGTGCCAGGGGATGTCGTCATCATGACCATGGCGGGAGAGCACCGCGCCGACCGTTCGGCCCGTCCCCGCGCCCACATACTCGGCGACATCGCCGTAGGTCATCACCTTGCCGCGGGGAATGCGCGTGACCGCCGCAAGGACGGTCATCGCGTACGGGCTCGGCCGGCCGCCGATGACGATCCGGGTGGCGAGCCCCGCTGACACACTGAGCGGCGGCTGATGCCGCAGCTCGTCCCCGACCATCGCGACACCTCACCAACCGCCGGGGCCGGCCGGGCGCGGACCGCCCGGCCGGAAGGCCGCAAGCAGCTTCTCAGTACACCGGTAGGGACTTGTCGACCTGGGTCGCCCAGGCGGTCACACCACCCTGGACGTGCACCGCCGAGGAGAACCCCGCGGCCTTCAGCGTCGCCAGCGCATCGGCCGAGCGGACACCGCTCTTGCAGTAGACGACGACCCGGCGGTCCTGCGGCAGCTCGGAAAGGTGCGCCGGCAGCTCACCCTTGGGGATGAGGCGCGCCCCCGGAATGCGGACGATCTCCCACTCGGCCGGCTCCCGGACGTCGACGAGCTCGATCGGCTCGCCGCGGTCGAGCCAGTCCTTCAGCTCTGCTGCAAGGATCGTCGAACCGGCCGCCGCCTGCTGGGCCTCATCCGAGACGACGCCGCAGAAGGCCTCATAGTCGATCAGTTCGGTGATGGTCGGGTTCTTGCCGCACAGCTCACACTCCGGATCCCTACGCACCTTGATCGAACGGTAGCTCATCTCAAGTGCGTCGTAGACCATGAGACGACCGACCAACGGCTCGCCGATCCCCGTCAGCAGCTTGATCGCCTCGGTCGTCTGGATCGACCCGATCGACGCGCACAGGACGCCGAGGACACCACCCTCGGCGCAGGACGGCACCATGCCCGGCGGGGGTGCCTGGGGGTACAGGCAGCGATAGCACGGGCCGTGCTCGGCCCAGAAGACGCTCGCCTGCCCGTCGAACCGGTAGATCGAGCCCCAGACATATGGCTTGCCGAGCAGCACGCAGGCGTCGTTCACCAGATAGCGGGTGGCGAAGTTGTCCGTGCCGTCCACGATCAGGTCGTACCGGCTGAAGATCTCCATGACGTTGGATGTGTCCAACCTGGTCTCATGCAGGACCACGTCGACGTACGGGTTGATCTCCAGGACGGTGTCCCGGGCCGACTGCGCCTTGGACCGTCCCACATCCGACCGGCCGTGGATGATCTGCCGCTGCAGGTTGGACTCGTCCACGGTGTCGAAATCGACGATGCCGAGCGTTCCCACCCCGGCTGCGGCCAGATACATCAGGGTCGGCGAACCCAGCCCGCCGGCACCGACGGCCAGCACCTTCGCGTTCTTCAGCCGCTTCTGGCCGTCCATCGCGACATCCGGAATGATCAGATGCCGGGAGTACCGGCGGACCTCGTCAATGGTCAGGTCGGCCGCGGGCTCGACCAGGGGCGGCAGGGACACGATCTCTCCTCGCGGTCACAGCGGCGACATCCATACATCCGCCGTACATCCGGTATGGATCCGTGTAGATCCGACACCATCGTCGCCTCCCATCGTCGCAGGCGACGGACGCACTCGTCCGGGATCCGCTGTACGGGATCGACGCGGTGCCCTCGTGACGGGAACGCCATCCATCCCAGCGCGCGGGCGGGCCGGGATGTTCCCCGCCCCCACCCGGATATGATCGCAACGATGTCAGGCGGTCCGGTGACGGACCGTCGAACCTGTGGACGTCGCCGCTGTCCCGGCTTTCTTCGCCCGCGTGCTCCGGCTGCCCGCGACTTTCCGCCCGGCTCCCGCGTCCCCGGCGCCATCGGGCGCGGCGCCATCGGGCGCGGCGCCATCGGGCGCGGCGCCATCGGGCGCGGCGCCATCGAGCGCGGCGCCATCGAGCGCGGCGCCATCGAG
>NZ_CAUVXI010000026.1:0-36665 GCF_963555845.1 Protofrankia sp. Cas8
CGCCCGCGCAGGCCGGGACGGGCCCGGGCGGCGGGGCGCCGGCGCGTCCCGACGTCGCGTACCTGCCCCCGCCCGCGCCCTATCCCGGGGGGCCCACCCCGCCGCCCGGCAGGGCCCCGGCGCCATCGCCGAGCCGCACGTGGTGGCCGTTCGCCGCGGCCGCTGCCGCGATCATCGTCATCCTCGCGATCGTCGTGTCGCAGCTCCTCGGCGACGGCAGCCCCGGCCCCACCACCCCGGTCGCCCAGCAATCGAACGCCACCATTCCCGGGACGACCGGCCCGACGACGATCACCCAGACCCCGACCGGTCGCAGAACAACCGAACCGACTCCCTCGGGAACAACCGAGTCGACTCCCCCGGCAACAACCGGCCCGGCCACACCGTCTGGCACACCGCAGGTCACCGGGACGACCAACCTCTCCTCCATCAAGCCAGTCAACAACGGTAACGTCACCGTGAGTACCGGGTCGGAGCAGGTCGGGACAACCACCTACCCGTTCAGCGTCCGTCTTGCCTGCAGTTATTACGGTGCCACCGTCACCTACAATGTCGCGGGGTATGCGTTCCTGGACGCGGTGATCGGTGTTCCCAATGACGCCACCAATGCGACGGGTAACACCACGGCCCTCACGTTCGTCAAGGACGGCTCGACCCAGCTGGGTTCACCGATCAACATCGCTCTCGGGCAGCCGCAGCAGGTTCACCTGGACCTGCAGGGCGCCCAGCAACTGGTAATCAAGTGCAGCCCCACTGTCAACACCACCCACCAGGCGACCAACATGGATATCGTTTTGGGTGACGCCACCTTCGGCCCTGGAACCTCGGTCGCGAGCAGCACGAAGTCGTCCTGACGACTGACCTGGACGAGGCGGCGCCGGCAACCCACCGGCCCGCCTCACCCACCGACGGCGCGGTGCGCGGAAGGCGGGACATGGACGCGCAGGTTCCTGCGGACCGGTGGGTCCTTGCTTATGAGTACGGACCGAGGCGTTGCCGGGTGCCGGTCGGGGGGCGGCTGCAGGTCGGGCGGACGCTGACGGTCGGCCGGGAGGCGCGGCTGCCGCTCGGGGTCGAGATCCCGAACACGCGGGTCTCCCGTGAGGCGCTCGTCGTCACCGCGACCGAGTTCGGCTGGGACCTCGACGTCCGCAACCGCAACGGCGCGACCCTGCATGCCTGGGGTCAACCGCCGCAGGCAATCGCCGGGCAGGTACGGGTCACCTGGCCGCGCGCCGCCGTCCGGATCCTCACCCGCGACCTGCCGGCCGAGACGTACCACTGGGTGCTGCTGGAGGCCGACATGCTCCCGTTCCCGACGGCGGATCCGCACCCCTCCCGGGACACCACGACCGGCATGACGGCCAGCCCGCCGTCGCCGTTGCCGATGACGCCGCCGCAGGAGGAGGCCGTGCGGCTCGTCTTCGCCGACCTGCTGGCCTGGCCGCCGTCGCTGCCGGCGAAACCGCTGCAACTCAAGCAGGCCGCCCGCCTGCTGAGCATCAGCGAGCAGGGCGTGCGCGACCGGCTGGGCTGGGTCCACGACCGCGCGCTGCGGCTCGGCCTGCACCAGGAGGTCGGACTGACCGCGCCCGAATACCTCTATTTCCTCGTCAGCGCCGGTTACCTCACCCCGCCGACCGTGCAGTCCTACCGGGTGCAGCGCCCGTGGCTGGACGAGCACTGATCTCTGCCACACGTTTGACCACGGAGTACACGGTTCCCTGCCCGCCCGGATCGAGAAAGTGGACCGGCCGCGGCAGCTGTCCTACCGGTGGTCGCAGGGCGACGCCGGCACCGAGCCCACGGATGGCAATGCCACGCTGGTCGAGTTCACCCTTGACCCGGTGGCCGAGGGCACGGTCCTGCGGGTCGTGGAGAGCGGGTTCAACAGCCTAAGCGACCTCTCCGCCGAGACCGTGTATGCCCGCCGGGCCGCGAACCTTCAGAACTGGCCGGGAAAACTCGATTTCCTGCGTCTGCGGGTGGAACAATTCGTGGGATGATCGAGGAGCGAGGGCCGGTCGACGACGTGCTCTTGGCGTTGGCTGATCCGGTCCGCCAACATATTCTGCGGGTGCTGATCAACGAAGGGAACGGGACGGCCACCAAGCTGACCGCCGAATTGCCCGTCAGCCGTCAGGCCGTGGCCAAACACCTACAGGTCTTGGACCGGGCCGGACTGGTCACCGGCAACCGCTCCGGCCGCGAAGTCCAGTACGAGGTCCAGCCGCGCGCCCTTGATGAAGCGGCCCGGTGGATGGCCGGGATGGCCACCGAATGGCACTACCGCCTGCAGGTCATCAAGCGCCTGGCGGAGACCCAGGAGGAGTGACCCGGAACCAAAAGGAAAAGGAAAACGCCGGTCAGGACGGCGTCATCACCGCACCGGAACGAGAGCAGAAGGGCCCCGACACCAGATCGGGGCCCTTCTTCGTGTCCGCGCCGGACCTACGGGATACGGGATACGGGAGAACATCCCGCACTCATGAGACCGCCGGCCGGAGGCCGAGGTAGGTCGGCCCGGAGTACGGGACTTCCCCGTCCTCGCTCCTGCGACCGCCCGTCCGGACCGCCGGGCAGAATCCCGAGCATGATCCCAAAAATGCCGCAGATCGGGGATTGGGCCAGCTTCGAGGAGCTCGAGGCGCTCACCGGCAAGCACCTCGACGACGTGCTCACGCGAGCGCTCACCACGCCCTTCTACTCCCGGCGTCTCACCGGCCCGGTCACGGTGGACGAGTTCGACTCGCTGCCGCTCACGACCAAGGAGAACCTGGTCGAGGCGTACCCCTTCGGCCTGAAGGCGGTTCCACAGACCGAGCTGGTCAACTACTTCGAGTCCAGCTCCTCCGGCGGGCACCCCACGCCCGCCTACTACACCCGTTCCGACTGGGTCGACCTGGTGGAGCGCTACGCCCGCAAGCCGATCGGTTTTCGGCCTGCGGACGTCCTGCTCGTGGGCGACGAGCCGTTGAGCGATGCCCGCCGGGACCGGTTGAGCGAGCTGTGGGGTACACGCACGACCCCACCAAAACTCAACACCAAGAACGATGGGTGACGACTCCCGAAGGCGACCCGCCAGACAGGCGAAGATCGAGGTGCGGCGTCAACCGCCCATGGCGGTACCGCAAGGCGGGAGGCGAAGATCCGCACGGAACAGGTCGCCGTCACGCAACGCACTGAATCCGATGATCAACGTGCGGCCAGGCCGGCAACGGTCTGCGGAACGCCCTCGAACGCGCCGACCGGCGCGAGCCGACCATCCTGCCCCACCGCCCAGCCGAGAACCCGGCGGCCGTCGGTGTCGATCGCGTACAGGTAGCGGCCGTCGGAGGTGATGGCCTCGTCACGAATGCCCTTCGCATCCCTCCCGGTCGAACCCGCCACCGGTTCGAGGAGCGTGAGCCCTCCATCGTTGTCGACCTGATAGCTCGAGACCGTTCCATCACCGAAGTTCGTCACGTAGGCGAACCGCCCGTCCCTGGTCACGGCGGCCCAGCAGACCTCGCTACGGGTGTCGCCGACCGAACCACTCACCGCAGCGAGCCGGCCCGCGCCCGCCACGGCATACGAGGAAGCCGCCGCGGCACCGGCCTCACCACCGAAGGCCTCAGTCACGATCATCGAGCCCTGCGGGGTGAAATCGAAGCCGTAGGGAGTCCGCCCAGCGGCCGGGATCGTCGTGGGACCATCGGCATAGCCGCGCTCGTCGATCCGATAAGCGCTGATGCTGTTCGTCCCACGTTCGGTGACCACCAGCGTCCGGCCGTCCGGGCTGAAGGACACCTGGGCCGGATCCGCGTTGCCGGCGCTCAGGGACCTCGCCGAGCCCTCGAGCGGGGTCAGCCTCCCGTCCCGAAGGCGAAAACCACTGATGTTCGGCGTGCCGTTGTTGAGCACGTAGACGAGGTCGCCGTTCACCGCGACGCTCGTCGGCCTGGCACCACCGGAGGAGACACGATCGGAGAGCCGCAGCCTGTCGTCCTCCGCCATGAGCAGGGACAGGTCATCGCTGCCGGCGTTCGTGATCAGGAGCCACCGACCGTCGTCGCTGAGAACAACGGAACTCTGCGACGGCAGGTGCGGAGTTCCGGTTCCGCGGCCGCCGGTCTCGAAACGCCCCAACGGAGCAAGCATGCCGTCCGCGGAACGCCTGAAGGCGACAGCCTCGTTCCTGGCAACATCATTGGTCTGGACGTACACGGCAGCGCCCATCGCGCTCCGATTACCTACACGTTCAGTCATCGTTCTCCTTCGAGCTCATGGGCATCGAATTTCAGGTTCCCGATGAGCCCACATCTACCCGTACCCGGTGAGGCCACAAACCCGACGGCGAAGGAACGCGGTATCCACCGTGAAAAAGCGCAGGCCAGGACACCGGATGCCGGTACCTGCAGAAACGTGCGCCACGATGCGTCCGCCCGTCGGGGCGCTGGATCATTCCGGCACGATGCAGGATCCGCCAGACCGTAACGACCCCGACCGGATAGCCCAGCCCGACGGGCTCGCCCTGGATCCGGCGGTGACGCGAGGTGCGTACCCCAGCCCAGCCCCGCGACGCCGCGTCCCCTGTTGCCGGTCGCTCGTAGTCCAAAGTTGGTTAGATGAAGACGATGCCGAGCGAGCCGATGACCGCCCGCGGGCGCGCGAGTCGCGAGCGGATCGTCGCGCGCGTTGCGGACGTCGTCGCCGAGCACGGTGTGCGGGCGGTAAGTCTGGAGCAGGTGCTGGCCGCGGCCGGGGCGAGCAAGAGCCAGCTCTACCACTACTTCGGCGGCCGGGACCAGCTTATGGAGGCGGCGGTGGCATACCGGTGCGAGCAGGTCGTCGCGAGCCTGACGCAGGCGTTCGCCGCAGTGGCGACGATGGCGGACCTCGAGCGCGTGCTGGCGGGTTTCGTCACCGCCTACGAGCAGGACCCGTCCGGATGCCCGATCGGGACGCTGGCCAGCGACGTCGCCGGACACCACGAGGGAGCCCGCGAACGGGTCGTCGACGCGTTCGCCGCGTGGGAGCGGCTGTTCTCCGACGCGTTCGAGCGGATGCGGGCGGCGGGTGAGCTGCGGGCGGACGCCGCACCCGGCCAGCTCGCCACAGCCGTGCTGGCGGGTCTTGAAGGCGGCATGCTCCTGAGCGAAACCCGCCGCGACGGCACGTCGCTGCGGATCGCGGTGGACGCGGCGCTCACGTTCGCGCGCACGTTCGCCACGGTCTGACCGCCCACCGGACTGGACGGAATCGTCCAGTCCGGTCTAGCCTTCGCTGGACGATTCCGTCCAATCTGAAGGTGGTCGATGAGCGTCCCGTCCGATTCAGTCCTTGCCACCCGCCGCGGCGTACTCACGCTGGGGCTGCTGTGCACGGTCCAGTTCCTCGACATCGTCGACTCCTCGATCATGAACGTCGCGTTGCCGTCGATCCGCCGCGACCTGGGCTTCTCCCAGCAGAACCTGCAGTGGGTACTGTCCGGCTACGTCGTGACCTACGGCGGGTTCCTCCTGCTCGGCGGCCGAGCGGCGGACGTGCTCGGCCGCCGCCGCGTGCTGGTCGCGGGCACGACCGTGTTCGCGGTCTGTTCGCTGGCCGGCGGCCTCGCCACACACTCAGGGACGCTGATCGCAGCGCGGGTCGCCCAAGGCATCGGCGCGGCGCTGATGGCACCCGCCGGACTGTCGATCCTGACCACCACCTTCACCACCGGCCGTGACCGCACCCGGGCGCTCGGCGTGTGGGGCGCGATGAGCGGGCTGGGTGCCGCCGTCGGCGTGTTCCTCGGCGGCGTGCTCTCGCAGGGGCCCGGCTGGCGGTGGGTGCTCTTCGTCAACATCCCCGTCTGCGTCCTCGTCGGCGCCGCCGCGTTCCGCCTCGTTTCGGCCGAACGGGCCCGCGGGCCGCGCGCCGGCTTCGATGCCGGCGGGGCGATCCTGGTCACCGGCGGGATGCTGATGGGCCTCTACGCGCTGGTGAAAGCGCCCGACGCCGGCTGGGTCACCGCGCACACGATCGGCGAGCTGGCATGCGCGGCCGTGCTGCTCGCCGCCTTCGCCGCCAACGAACGCCGCGTCCGCGACCCGCTGTTCCCGTTCACCCTGTTCCGCGTCCCGGGGCTGGCGGCGGCGGACGCCACCCAGCTGCTCGCCTTCGCCGGCTTCCTGTCGATGTTCTTCTTCCTCACCCTCTACATGCAGAACGTGCTCGGCTACTCCCCGATCCGCGGCGGGGCCGCCTACCTGCCCGTGACCGCCGGCATCATGCTTGCCGCGGGAGTGTCGACCCAGCTCGTCGGCCGTCTCGGAACCCGGCCGATCATCACCGGCGGTGCGCTGATCGCAGCCGGTGGGATGTACTACCTGTCCCGCGTGCCGGTCCACGGCTCGTACCTCACCGACCTGCTACCCGGCCTTCTGATCATGTCGGTGGGGCTCGGTGCCGTGTTCGTCACCGTCACCACCGCCGCCAACGCCGGTGTCCCCGCCGACCAGGCCGGGCTCGCCGCCGGCCTGCTCAACACGTCCCTGCAACTCGGCTCCGCGCTCGGGCTCGCCGTCTTCTCCGCGCTCGCCACCGCCCGCACCCACCACCTGCTCGCCGGCCACACCGCCCCGCAGCAGGCGCTCGCGTCCGGTCTTGCGCGAGCGCTGCTCGCCGGCAGCCTGTCCGTTCTCGCCGCCGCCCTGATCGCCCTGCGTGCCCCCAACATCCGCCCACAAGCCGCCCACCCCGCGCCCGCACCCGACGCCGGCACCCGACGCCTCCTGCGCCCCGCGGCCGAACCAGCCGAATAGGCCGCACCCGGACCTACCCGCCCGCTCGCACACCGACGACGAGGACCCGTCATGACCACGACCACCACCCCGACGACCCAGACCTACCGGGTCTTCATCCGCGCCACCCCGCAGCAGATCTGGGACGCGATAACCAAACCCGAATTCAGCCCCGGCTATCTTTTCGGCGCACTGGTCGAAACCACCGGGACAGTCGGCTCACCGTTCCGCTACCACTCGCCCGACCGTACCGCCCTCTGGGGCGACGAGACCGTCCTCGACGCCGACCCGCCACACCGCCTCGTCGTCGGCTACCGCGCGCTCTACGACCCCGATCTCGCCACCGAAGCCCCCAGCCGGGTCAGCTGGCACGTCGCCTCCGAAGAAAATCGAGTCAGCCTGCTCACCGTCACCCACGACCGTCTCGAGGGCGCCCCCAAGACCGCCGCGCGCGTCGCCGACACCGGATGGATGCGCGTCCTGTCCGGCCTCAAAACCCTGCTCGAAACCGGCGAACCGCTGAACGCCGGCTGACCTGCGGCCCCCTGGGGGTTCGCCGCACCGTCCACCCCGCGGGAATCCTGCCGCGGAGGCCACGGCTACGTGCGACCGAACACCCTCATACAAATAGATCTTCGCAGATTGATCGTCTGACCGGGCGCGAGGCGATGCTGCCCGTGCTCGTCGTCGATCGGCACGAGCGATCGGGGAAGGCCGAGCCTTCGGTCAGGGAGGCGGCGTACCAGCCACGCGACGGCGGAGGTGCGCGGTGACGGTGACGGTGACGGTGATGGTGAGGGCAACCATCGTGGTCAGGGCGATGAGCCCGGGGAGCGCGCCGTCACCGGCCGGCCAGTCCAGCCCGGCGCCGTCGGCGGCCCAGAACACTCCGAACGAGGTGGTCAGGACACCGACCACAAATTTGATCGTGTTTTCCGGGATGCGGGTCAGGGGCCGTACGACCGCCGCCCCGACGGCGGTCACGGTGAGCACGGCGCATCCGGCGGCGGCCGCGGTCAGCGGTGTACGTCCGCTGGTGGCGCCGGTGGTGACGACGATGAGCGCGACCTCAAGGCCTTCCAGCAGGACGGCCTTGAACGCGAGAGTGAAACCGTAGCCATCGAGGTGACCACCGACGGGTCCGGCGTCGACGGCGGCGGCCTGGTAGCGAGTGAACACGGCCTGTTCGTCGCGCAACGGTTTGCTCCCGGCGGCACGCAGGACCGCTTTGCGTAGCCACCCGACGCCGACGGCGAGCAGCAGCACCCCGACGACCAGCCGGAGCGGAGCCAGTGGGACGCGGGCGAGCGCCGGTCCGGCCGCGGCGACCACGACCGCCAGGACCGCGGTCCCACCGGCGGTACCGAGCGACACCGGCCGCCAGCCGCGGCTGATCCCGACGGCCAGCACGATGGTGAACGCCTCCACCGCCTCGACCGTGCAGGCGAGGAACGTCGTGGCGAACAGGAGCGGGGCGTTCACCGGCCCGGCCCCGAAGGTGGCGTGTCCAGCCGGTCAGGATCGGCCGCCGCGTCGGAATCGGCCGCCGCGTTGGGATCGGCGGCCGGATCGTGTCGGGCGCGGTAGCGGTGCGCGGCGAACAGCCCGGCGGCGAACACCAGCAGCAGCCCGGTGGACGCCCAGCCGGCCGCCTTCTCGACCTTTGCGTAGGAGGCGCCGGCGGCGTAGCCGAGCAGGGTGAACCCGATCCCCCACAGCAGACCGCCGGCGGCGTTGAAGGTCAGGAACCGGCGGTAGGGCAGCCGGGACGCCCCGGCTAGGCCGGGCATGACCGCCCGCAGGAACGCGGTGAACCGGCCGAGGAACACCGCCCGGCCCCCACGGGTTCGCAGGTAGACACGGGCCCGGTCGATCGCCCGGTGGCGCCGGCGCAAGATCGGCAGCGCCAGGATCCGGTCACCGAAGTGCCGGCCCACCTCGTAGCCGACCGTGTCACCGCCGATCGCGGCGGCGACCACAATCGCGGCCATCCCGGGCAGGCTGACCGCATGCTGGCTGGCCAGTACCCCACCGAGCAGGACCGCGGTCTCACCGGGCAGGACGAACCCGAGAAAAACCGCGGCCTCGGCGAAGGCGAGGGCACCGATGAGGGCGTAAGCGGCCGGGCCGTGCAGGACCAGGAGATGCCCGAGCAGCCCTCCACCCGCCGCGGTGATCATGGTGGTGGCGGTCATCGCAGCCACCGGGCACACAGAACATGGATGAGGAGGGCCATGGTTAGTGGGGCCAGCCGTGCATGGCGAGTTCGAACAGCCGCTCAACCTCGCGGCCCGCCTCGACCGCACATACGGCCGCGATCAGCCCGAGGGCGGCCGGAACCACAGCCGGGAGCCACCGCAGCGGTGGGGGCGGGGCGAGGAGCGCGGCGACCCGGCGCGACACCGCATGCTCGTGGAACGCCAACGCCGAGGGCGCAGCCGCGTCGGTGTCGACGGTGGCCAGTGCGGCCCGCGCGAGCGCCGCCGCGGCGAGACCACGGTCGGCGACCGCAGTGGCGGCGTCTTCATCGGCCCACCGCTCCAGGGTGTAGTCGCAGTCGGCGACCAGCGGCCACAGCAGCGGGTTCAGACCGGCCGCGAGACGAACCAGCAGCCGATAGCCCAGATGGGCATGACGCAGATGGGAGTGTTCGTGCGCGAACACGACCCGCCGCTCCGCCGCGGTCAGGGCGCGCAGCAGCGACGAGGTCACCACCACCCGGCCGGGTAGCCCCGGCACGGCGAGCGCCCGCGGCGCCGGATCGTCGACGACGACCAGACCGCCGCCGGTCGCCGGCGGACAGTGCCGGGCGGTGCGCAGCAGCCAGCCGACGTCCCGGCCGCAACGCAGCACCGAGACCATCATGGTGGCCGCGGCGACGACGACCAGGACCGTGGCAAGGGTCGCGATCATCGGGGACACCGGGTCGTGCGCGGCCAGGACCGGGCCGGACCAGTGCCCGAACCGTCGCACCAGGGGAAACTGGCCGATCAGTGTCCAGGCCAGCAGGGCCAGATCCCACGCCCACCCGCAGCCGGCGGCGACCGCGGCGGCGGCCAGGACGGCCGCGGCCCGCCGTGGCGGGAGTCGCCGTGCGCCGGCCGTGGCGGGAGTCGCCGTGCGCCGGCCGGCGCTGCCACCGTGAGCAGCACCGAGGCGGCCAACGCCAGGTAGACGCTGATCCACACCGTCAGTCCCCGCCCCGGCCCGCATCGGACCGGCCGGCGGCGGGCGGCGGCTGGGCGGCCAGCAGGGATCGCAGGACCGCGCCTTCGGCGGGGCTGAGTTGTTCGACGAACCGCTGCAGCACCGCGGTCGGGGTCTCCCCCCGGGTCAGCAGGGTCTTCATCTGGCGGGCGGCGAGTTCCTCCCGCGCGGCCACCGCCCGCCAGGCGTAGCCACGGCCGGCCGGTACCCGGTCCGCCAGCCCCTTCTCCGCCAACCGGGCGAGGATCGTCGTCACCGTCGTATAGGCAAGATCACCGCCGAGGGACTGCTGGATCGCGGCCGGGGTCACCGGCCCACCGGTGGCCCACAGCACGGCCAGGACCTCGCTTTCCAGCGCGCCCCGCGCCCGGCGGGCCCGCCGACTCTCACTCCGGTCGCCCATGCAACCCCCCGCCATCCCATATCTACGACGTCTCGTCGTAGCATACGACAACGTCGTAGTAGTCTGCCGGAGGTAGCTACTGCATCACGTTCAGCGCACACAGGGAGGGGGCGGTGTGACCAGCGACGAGGACCGCGTCGAGACCGATGCGCCCAGGCCTGCCCACCGGCGGGATGACACACCCGCCGGGGCGACCCGCCGTGGCCGACCCACAAGAAAGAGAGAGGGCGTATGACGCTTGTCGTACCAGCGGTGGAAGCCACCGGCCTGGTCAAACGTTTCGGTGGCCTCACCGCGGTCGCCGAGGTCGACCTGCGCGTGGACGTCGGCGAGGTCTACGGCATCCTCGGCCCCAACGGCGCCGGGAAAACAACATTCCTGCGGATGCTGTTCGGGCTCATCCGTCCCGACGCCGGCACCCTGCGGGTATTCGGCCGGACCTGGGCGCAGGCCGGCCCCCGCACCCTGGACGGGGTCGCGGGATTCATCGAAAGCCCCCGCTTCTACCCCTACCTGTCCGGCCGGCGCAACCTGACGCTGCTCGCCGGCCTCGACGCCGGTGATACCACCGACGCCGCCGGACGCATCGACACCGTCCTCGACCTCGTCGATCTCGCCGGCCGGGCCGGCGACAAGGTCCGCGGCTACTCCTTCGGGATGCGCCAACGCCTCGGCGTCGCCGCCGCACTGCTGCGCGACCCCCGGCTACTCGTCCTCGACGAACCCGCCAACGGCCTGGACCCCGCCGGGATCCGCGACATGCGCGCCCTGGTCAAACGCCTCGCCGCCGGCGGACTCACGGTGCTGCTGAGCAGCCACAACATGGACGAGGTCGAGGAGATCTGCGACAACGTCACCATCATGCGCACCGGCCGGGTCGCCTACCACGGCTCCATCACCGACCTGCGCACCCAGGCCCCCGACCCGGCCCACCGGCTGGCCACCAGCGACGACACCCGTGCCCTGCACGTCGCCGCCGCGCACCCCGGCGTGACCGTCGCCCCGCATCCCGCCGGCGGGCTTGCGCTGCACGCCCAACCCGACCAGGTCGACGCCTACACCATCGCGCTGGGCCAGGCCGCAATCGCGGTCCGCACCCTCACCCTCGAGGTCGCACCGCTGGAGTCGCTGTTCTTCCTCCTCACCGAAACCACCCCCGACCCCGTGCCCGCTGCGCGCAGCGGCCGGGGCAGCGGCCCGGACGCCCTGACCGGAGCAGCCCGATGACCACCATCACCCCCGACGCGGCGACGACAACCGGCACCGACGGCCCGCCACGGACCCCCGGCCGGATCGTGACCGTCTACCGCTGGGAGATCACCAAACTCGCCGCCCAGGCCCGCACCCGCGCCACCCTCGCAGTCTGCCTGGTCACACCGTTCGTCTTCGTCGTCCTGCTCAACCAGCAGGACCGGCTCCCCAAAGACACCCTCTACGGCCGATGGGTGCACACCAGCGGCTTCGCCACCCCGCTGCTCATCCTCGGGTTCGCCGCCCAGTGGGTGTTCCCGCTGCTGACCAGCCTGGTCGCCGGTGACATCTTCGCCAGCGAGGACCAGCACGGCACGTGGAAGACCATCCTGACCCGCTCCCACAGCCGCACCCAGATTTTCTGGGGCAAGACGCTGGCCGCAGCCACCTTCGCGGTGCTCGTGCTCGCCGTACTCGCGGCCAGCGCCCTGGCCGCGGGCGTCCTGCTCGTCGGACACCAGCCGTTGGAAAGCCTGTCGGGCACCCTGCTGCCCGCCGGCCACGCCGCCGGACTGGTCCTCGCCGCATGGGCGACCGCGCTCCCGCCCCTACTCGGGTTCACCAGCATCGGGCTGATGCTGTCGGTGGTCACCCGCAGCACTCCGGTCGGGATCGTCGGCCCGATCATCCTCGGGCTGGTCATGCAGCTCTACGCGTTCCTCAACGGCACCGACACCATCCGCCACCTGCTCCTGACCACCCCGTTCGACTCCTGGCACGGCCTGCTGGCCGGCGACCCCTACTACGGCCCGCTGTCCCAGGGCGCACTCGTCAGCCTCGCCTACATCGCGATCTGCCTGGGCGTCGCCTACACCGTGCTGCGTCGCCGCGACATCACCGGAGGCTGACCCCGATGCCACGACCCATCCTGCCCCACCTGCCGCTCGTTACCCGCCTGCCCCGGGCGGTCGCCGCCGCCGGCGCCGTGGCGCTCACCGTGGCCCTGGCCGGCTGCGGCTCCCCGGACATCACCCGCCCCCGGCTGGAGGGCTCCATCAGCCCGGTCTTCGCCCACCTCTACGTCCAGCAGCAGGCCCTGCTCGGCCATCCCGGCCTCACCCCGGCCGCGGTCGCCGCCACAGCGACCTGTCACCGCGGCAACCCCACCGGGCCGGACAACGGCGGCCCGACCGTGGCCGATCAGGGTGCCGGCAGCGACTGGGCCTGCACAGTCACCTGGACCGACACGACCGGCAAGGCCCAGAACGGCAAGTACGACGTCCAGGCCCGTTCCAACGGCTGCTACATGGCCAGCGGTCCCGCGAAACTCGTCGGCCCCCTCACCATCGCGACCGCCACCGGCACGAACGTCATCAATCCGGTCTTCGAGTTCGACGGCTGCTTCAACACCACCTGACGACCCCGTCCGGCCCACGGCCACGAGAATGCCCACCGACCCACCGCCACCGGTAGCGATCGCCCAGGAATCCATCCGGCACGACGTGCCGTGCAACCAGCGATACTCCCGGACCGGCGCCGGTGCGGTACCCCTCTCTGCCACGGCGGTCGGGCGACCCGTCAGGCCATCACCGGGACAGATCGGCCCGCGGTGCCCCCGGGAACCAGCCAGCGCCACGCCGCACGGGACCATCGACCCGCCCAGCTCGCCTGCCAGCGCTCCACCACCGAGATCAGCCACGACACCATCACACCGATCACGGTAACCACCGGCCGCTCCCACCCTGCTCTCACCCAGACACCATGCCCTCGCCACCCGCGGCGCACCCCTCACCCCGGCCCAGCCGCGGCAACAGACGCCAGGAGTCAACACCGCCACAACGGGCAGGATCGGATACAAGGTCCGACCTCATGCAAGGGCGACCAGGTCGGATCACGGCCCCCGGCCGTGCCACGCTCCGTCTCCCGGCCGAGGGCCGGCCCTCGCCCGACATCCCCGCCGGCGAGGCAACGCCCGCTCGTGGCGGGGGTCGCGGTCTGTGCCGATCGATCGTCCGCCCTTGACAGATCTCGCTTCCCCGGTACGTTAGTTCTGTAACTAACCGACGAGCATAGGCATCGCCGGCCCCCGGGGAGTGGATGTGCTCGATGACGGGACACCGCTGTTCGCCCAGATCGCGCAGCGGCTGGCCGAGGAGATCGCCGAGGGTGCGCTCGCGGAGGGCGAACGGGTGCCGTCGACCAACGAACTGGCCGCCTACCACCGGATCAACCCGGCCACCGCGGCCAAGGGCATCAACCGACTGACCGACGACGGGCTGCTGGAGAAGCGTCGGGGGATCGGCATGTTCGTGGCGGCCGGCGCCCGCGAGCGACTGCTCGAGGAGCGCCGCAAGCGGTTCGCCGAGCGCTACGTGCAGCCGCTGGTCGCCGAGGCCCACCGGCTCGGGATCGACGCCGATGCGCTGGTGGCGCTGATCCAGGAAGCCATCCACGCCCAGGGAGGTATCACGCTGTGACGGCGACGATCTCGGTGACCGGCGTGACCCGCCGCTACCGCAACCACCTCGCCCTCCACGACGTCACGCTCGACATCGAAGGGCCGTCCATCACCGGGCTGCTGGGTCGCAACGGCGCCGGCAAGACCACCCTGTTGCGCATCGTCGCCGCCCAGGAACGCCCCTCGGCCGGGCAGATCCTGGTGCTGGGCGCCAGCCCGATCGAGAACGACGCCATCCTGCGCCGCATGGTGTTCGTTCGCGAAGATCAAGTCTTCCCCGACTTCACGGTCGGCCACGCCCTGAAGGTGGCGTCATGGTTCTATCCCAACTGGAGTGGTGAGCTGGCCGAGACGCTGACCGGCGAGTTCGACCTGCCGACCGACCGGGCGATCAAGCGGCTCTCCCGGGGGATGCGTTCGGCGCTGAGCATTGTGATCGGCCTGGCGGCACGGGCCGAGGTGACGCTGTTCGACGAGCCCTACGCCGGTCTCGACGCGGTCGCCCGCCAGCTGTTCTACGACCGGCTGCTCGTCGAGTACGCCGAGCACCCCCGTACGGTGCTGCTGTCCACCCACCTGATCAACGAGGTCGCCGGGCTGCTGGAACGGGTGGTGATGATCGACCGAGGGCGGGTCATCCTCGACGCCGCCGCCGACGACATTCGCGGCGCGTTCACGACCGTGAGCGGCCCGACCGCCGCGGTGGAGGAGCTCGTCGCCGGCCGCCCCACCTGGGACCGCCGCCAGATCGCCTCCCAGGAGTCTGTCGTCGTCGCCGGGGCCCTCGATGACGGCGACCGGATTCGCGCCCGCGACCTGCACCTCAGCGTGGAATCCCTGTCGCTGCAGCAGGTGATGGTCCACGCCTCGGGCCGGGCCGCCGAGGAGCCGCAGGAGAGGACGAGCGCATGACCAGCTGGCTCACTGTCATCAACGTTGCCCGCTACCACCTCATCCAACGGGTCATCTACGTGGTGCTGCCCTGGGCCATCCTGGCGTTCAGCTTCGCCGTCAACCTGGTCGTCGCCGCCGAGACCCCGGGCAACCACACCGGCGGGCTAGCCTCGATCTACACCTACATATTCCTCTGCGGGCTGCTCAGCACCTCCCGGTCGTTGCCGTTCGGACTCGCCCTCGGAGTCAGCCGGCGCTGCTACTACCTCGGGACCGCCGGCCTCGCTGTCGTCCTCGCCGCCGTCTACGGACTCGCTCTCACCGTGCTACAGGCCATCGAGCGGGCCACCGGCGGATGGGGCGTGACCCTGCACTTCTTCCGGGTGACCTACATCCTCGCCGGGCCGTGGTATCTCACCTGGCTGACCTCGTTCGTGGGCCTGGCGCTGCTGTTCGTCTACGGCATGTGGTTCGGTATCGTCTACCGCCGCTGGAACGTCACCGGCCTGGTCGCCTTCATCGCCGGCCAGATCACCGTGCTGCTCGCCGCCACGCTCATCGCCACCTGGACCCATGCCTGGCCAGGCATCGGCCACTTCTTCAGCGCCCTGCGCGCCGCCGGGCTGACCGGCGTACTCGCCGCCCTCACGGCCACGCTCTTCGCCGGTGGACTCACCACGATCCGCCGGGCCACGGTCTGATCACACCGCCGCGCTGCACCTCCCAGGCCAACGGTGAAGCGGTCGTCAAATGCAGACAAGCCGCCAGCTCTTCTTACTGAGGAAGAACTCGCAGGGTTGCGACGGTTCGATCATCAAACCCCTACGGCAGTGGGGTTTCACAACATTACCGATGTAACTCCACGCTTTCTTCCTCGGTAATCCGCGGGTCGTCCTCCCCAGCCGTGACGGCGCATCCTCATTCTGGTTCCGTCCGGCCTGCCCGAGTGTCTGCTCGACTTCTAGCAGGCGACGCAATACCTTGAGCCTGTGGGCCGCTCTTCGTTGGTAAAGGCTTTCTGTCGGTCGGCGATCCGGCCTGCCGGGGTTGGATCCGGACTCGCCGCAGGTAACGATTCTGCCATACCAAGACTAACCTGTGGCGGCCGCTGGTACGGTCACCGGATGTTTGCTTTGCCGATATGAGGTTGCGTGCCGGGTAGGAGTACCAGAGATACATGTCTACTCGATTGAGGAAACTGGTATGCGAAATGGCATCAACAGGAATCCTGGTGAGTAACCGATGACAGCGAAGTACGAGGTTCATCGGGCCCTGGTGACCGGTGCCGGAAGCGGAATGGGACAGCTCCTCGCCCTTCGTCTGGTCAGGCGCGGCATAGACCTGATTGCGGTCGATTGGGACGAAGCCGGCCTCAAGGTCTTCAAGGATGCCGGTCCTGGAAAAGTGACGACTCATACCGTCGATGTCACCGACGCGGACGCCATGGCTGCTGTTGTGACCGCGCAGAGCCACGATCTGCTTGTGACTGCCGCTGGGATCGGGCACACGGGCAGGATCGTCGAGACTCCCGCGGCCGTGCACGCGAGGATCATGGCGGTGAATTACCAGGGCACGGTCAACACGGTGACAGCCGCGCTACCCGGGTATCTCGCGCAGGGGTCGGGCATGATCGTTCTTTTCTCGTCGATTCTCGGTTGGTTGCCGGTGCCGCAGCACGGTCCCTACGGCGCAACCAAGTCGGCGCTGATCATTTACGCCCAGACGTTGCGGCATGAACTTCGCGGGACTGGTGTAAAGGTCAGCTGTGTCTGTCCGCCGGCGGTGGCGACCCCGATGCTCGACGACATGCCCGCGGCGAAGGCGGTCTCACAGCGTACGATGATGACACCGGTGGCCGCGGTCGCCGCGATCGAACGTGGTCTCGACAGGAACCGTTTCTGGATCTTTCCAGGTGTCGCGGGGCCGGTGGCACTTGGTCAGCGGCTGTTCCCCGGAGTGCTGCGAGTGGCAATCGGTGGCCTGATGGGCAGATAGCCGGGGGCCGCGCGAAGCGCGGTGACCAGCCGGGTGGCGAAGCCGGCCTGCACGCGAGGGCGATGTCGAAGGCAAGTGCCCATCATCCAGATCAGGTTGAGCCGTTCGGCCCTGGTTCAACGGTGCGGAAATGGGGACGCTCTCCAACAAGAGGTGAACGGCCGTGCCATGGGCTGGGCGCTTCTTCTTTCAGGAGGGTGATAGCGATGATGTGGGGCTGGGGCTGGGGTGCCTGGCTCATGATGTCCGTGATGACGGTCCTGTTCTGGAGCCTGATCATCGCTGGTGTCGTCGCGCTCGTTCGCTATGTGGGCGGCGGTCATGCCGCCGGCCACCCGGGTACCGGCAGCGGACAGGCCGATGCCGAGCATGTGCTGGCCGAGCGGTTCGCCCGCGGGGAGATCGACGAGGACGAGTACAAGCGGCGGTCTGACCTGCTGCGCACAGGCCGGTGAATCCGGTACGCGGGGGTCAGAAGGCTCGGCTGGCCGTGGCCGGGGCCGTGGCGGCCACACTCGTGCTGGCTGCCGCCTCGATGGTGGCGCTCGCCGCGATGGGCGGATCCTTCCGCAGCCCGCCACCCGTGGCGGCCCCGTGCGGTACACCCCCGCTGGCCGGCACGGTCGTGAACGTGACCTTGACCGACAGGGGCGGGGGCGGGGGCGGGGGCATGATGAGCGGGCGTTACGGACCGGGTCCGATGATGGGCGGCCCGGGAGGCATGGACCTGATGCGCGTGATTGCCAACGTCGGTGTCGTACCGGCGGGGACGGTGTCGCTGCGGGCACTCAACGCGGGGAGACGGATCCACGAGCTGATGGTGCTTCCGCTGCCGGCCGGCCAGGTGGTCGGGCAACGCCCGGTCGACGGCGATGGTCGCATCGACGAGGCGGGCAGCCTGGGTGAGGCGTCGCGCAGCTGTGGGGCCGGGTCCGGCGACGGAATCACCGCCGGTTCGACGGGCTGGACGACGCTGACGCTGTCTCCTGGCCGCTACGAATTCGTGTGCAACCTGCCCTTCCACTATGCGGCTGGCATGTACACCGAGCTTGACGCCCGTTGACACCACGGCGGGCCAGTCCCGGCCTGGAGGAACAGCGGTAGCGCGCTGGTCGGCGAGATCCGCCGGGTGCTGCGCGGCGGCGGACTGTTCGTCGTCACCGGCCAGCACACCGGCGGTGCCATGACCGTGCTGGCGTCCCGCATGGTGACGACATGCGGGAGAGCCATCCGAGCGCCGGACCGGCTCCCGAGGTATCGCCAAGGCACCACCAACCTGATTACTATTCTAGATAGTACGAACAAGGCTCGTATGATCGTCACGGGAAGAACGGCGGCGGCACCACGCCTTCGCCCGGCTGCCCGCCCCACCGCATCGTTGCGCCATCGGACCCGAATCACCCGACACGCCTGCTCGACCCCACCGATCGACCCACCAGGAGGAGAAATGGACGCGGTGCTCTACGCCCTGCCGGCGCTGGCCTGCCCGGTCGGGATGGGCGCAATGATGTGGCTGATGATGCGCGGCAAGAGCAACCGGCCCAGCCAGACCCCTGCGGCCGGTACCGGGCAGGCCGATCCACGAGAGACTGAACTCGCCGCGCTCCGGGAGGAAATCCAGCACCTGCGCGGCACGCAGCGTCCGGTTCCCGCGGGCAGCAAGCAGCAGCCCCGATGACGGGGGTGCCGCCCAGCCAACCACCGCCGCACGAGCGGACCACCCGCAACGTGTCAAACGCGGCGAGTTCCAAGCCGTCCACGCAGGCGGCCCTGCGACGCAACCTGAACAAGGTTCTCCTGGACCACTGGTCGTTCCTGATCGGTGAGATCGTGCTGGAGAGCTGCATCATCCGGGTCCTGACCAGGATCTACCTGACCCTGAGCTTCGATGTCACCGCGGGTAAGACCCGGTGGTAGCGCGACCGCCGGGGTGCTCACTGCGCGAGAGACGGCGTGGGTGCCGGCCGGACACGTCCGGCTCTTTCGGCTCCTCCGCTGGCGTGGCGAGGGAGCGGGGTAGCCGCAGCCGCTTGAGCAGGAGTGCATTGACGGCGACCAGGAAGCTGGACCCGGACATGGCCAGGGCCGCGATCTCAGGACGCAGCACCAATCCGAATGCGGGTTCGAACGCTCCCGCCGCGATCGGCAGGGCGATGGTGTTGTAGCCGACGGCCCAACCGAGGTTCTGGCGCATCTTGCGTAGCGTGCCGCGGCCGATGAGCAGCGCGGCCGGCACGTCGAGCGGCTCGGAGCGCATCAGCACCACGTCGGCGGTCTCGATCGCCACGTCGGTGCCGGCACCGATGGCGATACCGAGGTCGGCCTGGGCCAGCGCCGGAGCGTCGTTGACACCGTCGCCGACCATGGCGACCCGACGGCCGTCGCGCTGCAGCCCGGCGACCTTCGCGGCCTTGTCGCCGGGCAGCACCTCGGCGATGACCGTGTCGATGCCGAGCTCGCCGGCGATCCGCTCGGCGGTGGCCCGGTTGTCACCGGTGAGCATGATCACATCGATACCGGCGCCGTGCAGCGCCCGCACCGCCGCGGCAGCCGTCGGCCGCGGCGCGTCGGCGATGCCGATGATCCCGGCCAGTTGGCCGTCGACCGCGACGCCCACCGCGGTCCGGCCGCCCGCCGCCAGTTCGTCCCACCGCCCATCACGGTTACCCTGTGGGACTCCTTCCTGTTCGATCAGCCGGCGGTTGCCGACCGCAACCCGCCGCCCGTCGACGGTGGCGACCGCCCCGCGCCCGGCCTGGCTCGCGAACGCCTCCGCCCGGGCCGCCGGTACCCCACGTCCGTCGGCATGCCGGACGACCGCCGCGGCGAGTGGATGCTCGGACTCCCGTTCGACCGCGGCCACCAGCCGCAGCAGCTCCTCCTCGACCAGACCGTCGACGCTGCCGTCCACGAGGATCGCGGTCACCTCCGGTTCGCCCTTGGTCAGGGTGCCGGTCTTGTCCAGGACGACCGCGTCGATCCGGGCTGAGGTCTCCAACGCGGTCGCGTTCTTGAACAGGATGCCGCGTTTCGCACCGAGACCGGTCCCCACCATGATTGCCGTAGGGGTGGCGAGTCCCAACGCGTCCGGGCAGGTGATGACAACCACCGTGATCGCGAACAGGACTGCCTCCGTGGCGGGACGGCCGGTCCCCAGCAGCCAGACGAGCAGTGTGCCGAGCCCGCCCAGCAGCGCGACGAGCACCAGCCAGAACGCCGCCCGGTCGGCCAGCCGCTGACCGGGCGCCCTGCTGTTCTGCGCCTCCTGAACGAGCGCGACGATCTGCGCCAGTGCCGTGTCCGCCCCGACCTTGGTGGCCCGGACCCGCAGGGTGCCGCTGGTGTTGATGGTCGCGCCGATCACCTCCGCGCCGACGGTCTTGTGCACCGGCAGGCTCTCGCCGGTCACCATCGACTCGTCCACGTCGGACTCGCCCGCCTCGACCACCCCGTCGACGGCGATCCTGCCACCGGGGCGGACGAGCAGCAGGTCACCGACGGCCACCTCGGCGGTCGGCACCTCGACCGGTTCGCCGTCCCGCACCACCAGCGCCGTCTCCGGCGCGAGCTCGAGCAGAGTGCGGATCGCGTCGGTGGCTCCGCCGCGGGCGCGCAGCTCGAACCAGTGCCCCAGCAGCACGAACGCGGCGAGCACGGTCGCCGCCTCGTAGAAGACGTCCCCGCCGCCGGTGAGCGTGACAACGAGGGAGTATGCCCAGCCGATGCCGACAGCGACCGCGACCAGCACCATCATGTCCAGCGTCCGTGCGCGCAGGGCCCGTACCGCCCCGTCGAAGAAGATCCACGACGCCCAGAAGATCACAGGCAGGCTGAGGATCAGCTGAAACACGTCGTCGCGCAACCCGAACGGCGCGGCCACGTCGAAGCCCCGGACGTCACGGCCGATCGCCGACCAGAGCAGGATCGGGATCGAGAAGAGCGCCGCGACCAGGAAACGATTGCGCATGTCGGCGACCATCGCCGCCATCGACATCCCCGCATGCCCACCATGCCCCACGGCCTCAGCCTCGGCCTGCGAGGTCACCGCTCCCTCGGCCGCGGCTGGGGCGAGGTGCCCGGCCGTGGCCGTGTCCGCGGCATGGTCAGGGTGATCCGCATCCGCCGGATGCGGCATGGGAGCTCGGTGCGGCTCGGCGAGCGGGTCACAGACATGGTCGGGCACGGACTGGCCCCGGCAATGCAGGCCGCAGTCGCGAACCCAACCGGCCAGTTCCACTACGGACGTCCGCGTCGGGTCGAACCGTACGGTCGCGGTCTGGGAGACCGGGTTCGCCGCCACCCCGTGCACCCCGGGGCGGCGGCCCAGCACTGCCTCCACCCGCGCCTTCTCGGTTGCCCAGTACAGGCCCGACATCTGGAGAACCGCGGTCGCCAGACCCTCTCCTCCATCGATCGCCCCGCGGCCGGCGGGGACCCCGCGGTAGGCGGAGACGTCCATCACACCCCTCCTTGTGCCCCAGCGTCCTATGGCCGTGCTGTTCGGGCAAGTGGCGGGTAACCCCCAGGATGCTGGCCGGGTCCACTGTGATTGCCATGCACGCCGTGTCCGCCATGCATGAAGAGCATCAGTTGGGCCTTACCGTTGGGGGCGCGCGGAGTTGCTTTCCTTCTCGTGATGGTGGTCATCGCCTCCCATCCCGCCCATCATGAAAAACATCATCAGTGGGCAGCCTGCGAGGAGTAGAAGAGTGAACAGCGCCGTGGCCGGCAGCAGCCCGGTGATGACGAGGCCTCCGATGATGATTGAAGCGGCCAGGGCGTAGACGGGCACGTTTTTCTTCATCATCAGCGGCCTCCCTTGTCGGGCGTTGCAACGTCAGTCTTTCCCTGCATACCCCTGGAAGCAGGGAACGTGGCAGCGCGCAGGGAGGCCGATGTGCATGGCAACGGAGTGCCGAAAGACCTGCCATGCCGCGTCTGCAGCTGCCTCCACCGTGGACGACGGGTGTGGTTTTGCAGCGGGCCGGAATCCGACGGCCACCCGCTGTGCGTGGGTCCGGTTGTACGCCGTGACCAGCCCGGGGGTTTCGACGCGGCACGGCGCGTACCACGGACGCCCACACGTTGATGACCACGATCTGGCCGCGCAGCGCGGCGAGGTCGACAGCGTCGTGGTTCGCGCACCCGGCGAGAACGGCACGTCCGATCGCGGATACCACGGGGACGCGCCGTAGACGCATCTCTCTACTATGCCGGATAGTGGCTGTGACTTCTACGACCGGTCGAAGTGGCTGTAGAAGCCGACGACGCGCGGCGACGGCCCTGGGGCCGGTGTGGGAGGTGGGCTGATGCTGCTGGCGGCGGGGCTGGCCGGTGCACCGTTGCTGGGGGTGCTGTTCGGGATCGGCTGGATGCAGGGTCTGATCAGCGGGTACCGGACACCGTTGTAGGCCAGCCGGGAACGGGTTGTCGTGCGCCGTGGAGGTGGCGATCCGGGTTATCCACCCTCGCCGCCCCGATGGTCTACGATCGACGTTCGTAGATGAATGGGTACCTCTTCCGGGTGTGGACGTGGGCCGCGTCAGCCGGGGCAGGGCGCCAGGGTGGGACGTGTGGGGGCGGCAGGCGTGCGGGGACTGGGTGAGCTGGAGGCCGTGGTCATGGACAGGCTCTGGTCGGCGAGCCAGCCGCAGACGGTCCGCGCGGTGTATGAGGAACTGCTGGTGCACCGCCGGATCGCCTACACGACGGTGATGACGGTGATGGACAACCTGCGCCGCAAGGGCTGGCTGCGTCGAAGCCTCGACGGTCGGGCCTACCTGTACGAGCCGGTACGTTCGCGGGAGGTCCACAGCGCCGAGGTGATGGGGGAGGCGCTCGCCGACAGCACCGACCGGGCGGTGACGCTGATGCACTTCGTCGAGCACATGTCGCCGGCCGAGGCACGGCTGCTGCGGGACGCTCTCGCGCAGAGCGGCGCTGCCGGGAACAGCGGCCGGGCCGCGGGCCCACGTTCCGACGGCGAGGCCGTGCCCGACCGGGCCGGGCCGCAGACGCAGCCCCGCCGGTCCGGCCGGGGCCAGACGCCTGGGCGTGGGCGTGCGGTGGGAGGAGCGGCGTGAAGGTCGCGGTGACGCTGCTGGCCTACGCGGCGCTACTCGCCACGGCCGCGCCCCGGCACGCGTCCTGGCCGGACCGGGCGCCGCGGCTGGCGATCGCCGTCTGGCAGGCCCTGTCGGTGGCGGTGCTCGCCGCCGCGGCGCTGGCCGGGCTCGCGCTCGCGGTCCCCTCGGCGCGGATCAGCGGCGACATCGCCGACCTGCTGCGTGCCTGCGTGATGTCGCTGCGCGCGTCCTACTCCACCCCGGGTGGGGCCGGGATCGCCGGCGCCGGGCTGATGTTGACCACGGTTCTGCTGGCGCGCGTCGGCTACTGCGCCGCGTCGGGACTGTTGCGGGCGGCCCGGGCGCGCCGCACCCATGCCCGCAAGCTCGCGATCCTGGCGCGCGGACGCGGCACGTCCGTGTAATGGTCGCCGCCTGCCTGGTGGCAGCCCTGGGCGCGGCCGGTTGCGGTGCGGGTGGCTCCGGCTCGTCGGGCGGGCCGGCGGACCTGCCGGCGGCGGCGGTGACGGTGGGGTTGGGCGGGGCGAGCAGCGGTCCGATCGCCGTCACCGATGCGACAGTCGTGCCCGGCCCGTCGGGATCGCCGGCCCGTGCTTACCTCACGATCCGCAACGCCGCCGCGGCGGCCGACACCCTGACGGCGGTCAGCAGCAACGTGAGCACCACCGCCCGCCTCGAACATGGCGGGAGCCCTGACGGCGGATCGACGCGTGCCGCGGTGCCGGTGCCGGCGGCCTGACCAACCCGCACACCGACCAGCCGGTCCGCTACCCGCAGACCCCACCTGCCGGCGGCCCCCACGACCCGGTATGGCTCAACTGCGGGATCTACAACCAGCCCGTCCGCAACGAAAACGCGGTCCGCTCCCTCGAACACGGCGCCGTCTGGATCACCTATCAGCCCGACCTGGCCGCTGACCAGGTCGCCGCCCTGCGGCGGATCGTCGACACCAACACCATGGAGATCCTCAGCCCCTATCCGGGTATTCCGTCGCCGATCGTCGTCTCCGCCTGGGCCCGCCAGCTCCAACTGACCAGCGCTGAGGACCCCCGCCTGGCCCAGTTCCTCCGCGCCTTGCGCAACGGCGCCCAAGCACCCGAACCCGCAGGGCCGTGCACCGGCGGAACCGGCACCCCGACCGGGTGACCCCGACCCAGCGGCCACCCACGCTCCTCCACGACAATTCCCCGAGTCGTCCCGTATGGTCCACCGGTAAAATCGCCGCACGCGCCCTGTCGCGGTTCGTGACTCCGTACGTTCGACGTTCCCACCCAGTAACCGTCCCCCGCCGGGCAAAGGACGTGATCGAATGCCGGAAACACCGCACCCTGGCAATACCGAACGCCTGCACCGCTACTGGGACAGGCACGCACACACCTACGACCGGGAAATGGCCTTCTTCGAGCGAGTCCTCTTCGGCGACGGCCGTGCCTGGGTCTGCACACAGGCCACCGGCAACGTGCTCGAGGTCGCGATCGGCACCGGCCGCAACCTCGCCTACTATCCAGACACCGTCACACTCACAGGAATCGACCTCAGCCCGGCGATGCTGGACATCGCCCGGCAGCGAGCGCAGAACCTCGGCCGTACCGTCGACCTCCACGTCGGCGACGCCCAGGCATTGGACCTGCCCGACGCCTCCTTCGACACCGTGGTATGCACCCTGTCCCTGTGCGCCATCCCCGACATCCACCGGGCCCTCGCCGAAATGAAACGGGTGCTGCGACCCGGCGGCCGGCTGCTGCTCCTGGACCATGTGGCCGGCTCGCCGTGGCACGTACGAGCAGCCCAGCAACTACTCGAAACAATCACTATTCGGATTGGCGGCGAACACCTACGCCGACGTCCCCTGCTACAGGCGCAAACCGAAGGCTTCACGATCGAACGGCAGGAACGCTACAAACTCGGCATCGTCGAACGGCTCGTGGCCCGCAAACCGCCCACGTTCATCACCCAGTCTTCTGACACCACGGCAACAGCGAACGACCCCACCGACACGACCGCCAGGCCCAGCGCCTGAGGCGCTGAAGAACGACCGGCAGGAAGGTACGGCGGCGGACGGTCCAGGTCGGGATGTGGCGGCAGACGAGTCTGGCTGGTGGAGCCGGAACCTGTACGGATCACGGTGGCCGAGTTTTGCCGGGCTCCATTCCCGGACCGCCCAGATCACGGGGACGGCCGCGCAGCCGCTCCCCGTGGTGTCTCAGGCGCTTTGATGCTCGCCGCGTCGTGCAGGCCCAGCAGGTCGACGCTCTGTTCGCGCATCTCCACTTTGCGGATCTTGCCGGTGACGGTCATCGGGAACCCGTCGACCACGTGGACGTACCGCGGGATCTTGTAGTGCGCCAGGCGGCCCGCGCAGAACTCCCGGAGCTGCTCGGCGGTGAGCGGCTCAGCGCCGGGGCGCATCACAATCCATGTCATCAGCTCCTCGCCGTACTTCGTGTCGGGGACGCCGATCACCTGGACGTCGGCGATGTCGGGGTGGGTGTAGAGGTATTCCTCGATTTCCCGGGGGTAGATGTTCTCGCCGCCCCTGATCACCATGTCCTTGATCCGGCCGACGATGTTGACGTAGCCCTCGGCATTCATGGTGGCCAGGTCGCCGGTGTGCATCCAGCGGGCCACGTCCACCGCTTCGGCGGTCTTGTCCGGCTCGTCCCAGTAGCCGAGCATCACCGAGTAGCCGCGGGTGCACAGTTCACCCGGCTCGCCGCGGCCCGCTACCCGGCCGGTGTCCGGATCGACGATCTTCACCTCCAGGTGCGGCATGACCTGGCCGACTGTCTCAGTGCGTTGGACCAGGCCGTCGGTGCGGCGGGTCATCGTGGACACCGGGGAGGTCTCGGTCATGCCGTAGCAGATGGCCACCTCCGCCATGTTCATGTCGCCGACCACGCGCTTCATCACCTCCACCGGGCAGGACGCCCCGGCCATGACTCCGGTACGCAGGCTGGACAGGTCGAAGTCGCCGAACCGTGGGTGGCCCAATTCCGCGATGAACATGGTCGGCACGCCGTACAGCGAGGTGCAGTGCTCGGCCTGCACCGCCGCCAGCGTGGCCTCGGGGTCGAACCCGGGCGCAGGGAGCACCACGCAAGCGCCGTGCGAGATCGCCGCCAGGTTGCCCATCACCATGCCGAAACAGTGATAAAGCGGCACCGGCAGGCAGACCCTGTCGTCCTCGGTGTAGCCGAGGCCCTCAGCGACAAAGTAGCCGTTGTTGAGGATGTTGTGATGGGACAGTGTGGCGCCCTTGGGAAAACCGGTGGTGCCCGACGTGTACTGAATGTTGATCGGGTCGTCGAAGGCCAACGTGGCCGCCCGTTCGCGCAACTGGGCGGGGTCAGCGCGGCGGCCGGCCGCGACGAGCTCGTCCCAGCCGGGTTCGCCGATGAACACCGTCGGTTCGAATCCGATCTCGGCGAGCATCGCCCGGTAGTCACTGGTGCGGTAGGTGACCGCGCTGATCAGCAGGCGTATCCCGGACTGACGGACGACGTAGCCCAACTCGTGGGCACGGTAGGCCGGGTTGACGTTGACCAGGATCGCGCCGATCTTCGCCGTGGCGTACTGGGTCAGCACCCACTCGGCGCAGTTGGGCGCCCAGATGCCGACCCGGTCACCTTTGGCGATGCCCATCGTCAGCAGCCCGAGGGCCAGCTCGTTCACGGCGGCGTCGAATTCGGCGTAGGTCCAACGCCGGCCGGTGGCCACGTCGGCCAATGCCTCCCGGCTGGCGTACCGGGCCGCGGCGCGTTCCAGGTTCTCCCCGATCGTCTCGCCCAGCAGCGGCACCACGCAGACGCCGGACGCGTAGGACAGCAGTGAGGCAGCCATACGCAGCAGCATCCGGGCAAGCCTGGTAGCCCACCACCCCCGTTCAGGGGTAGCCGCGGATGGAGGTGTGCGTGACATTCTGGCCGCATGGCGGCAACACATCGGCCGGCCGGCATCCCGGCCTTGGAGCGCCGTGAGCTGCTGCGTGCGGCCCTGGGCCGAATGCGACGAGTGACCGGGCTGCCTGTGGCGTTCGGTGGCGAGGTGTCACCCGGGGGCCGGGGTGTGCGACTCACCGAGTTCGCCGGGACCTGGACCGATGCGCTCCCTAACCTGGTCGTCAGCGCCGGCAACGGCCTGGGCGGACGCGTGCTGCTCGCAGCCAGGCCCGGCAGCGTGGACGACTACGCCGCCGACTCGCGCATCAGCCACGAATACGACAAGCAGGTGACCGCCGAAGGCCTCCGGGCGATCGCGGCGGTGCCGGTGCTCGTAGGCGAATCGGTGTTCAGCGTCCTGTACGGCGGCGTCCGCGAGCCACAGCCGCTGGGCGGCTGGGTGCTGGCCGCGATGAACCAGATCGCTGTGGGGGTGGGCGTCGAGCTGACCGTACGGTCGGAGGTCGAGCGGCGTCTGGCGGAGCTGGAGACGGCCGCGATCATCCGGTCCGCCCGCGAGGCTCCCGCCGCGCCGGGGTGGGAGGATGTCCGCGAGGCCCACGCGGAGCTGCGCTCGATCGCCCAGGAGATCACCGACGCAGCCCTGCGCCGGCGTCTCCAACTGGTCTGCGACCGGCTGACCCGGCCCCGCGGTCGCCCCGCCCGAGGCAACCCACTGTCGCCCCGGGAGCTGGACGTGCTGGCCCTGGTCGCGGTGGGCTGCGGCAACGCCGAGGTGGGGCGACGGCTGGGCCTACGGTCCGAGACAGTCAAAAGCTACCTACGCAACGCCATGCGCAAGCTCGGCACCCACGGTCGGACAGAGACCGTCGTCGCGGCCCGACGCGCGGGCTTCCTTCCCTGATCCGTCACGTACAGCACGACAGCTTCGATCCGGCGCGGGGGCCTCGTGGGCCGGCGGAACGGGACTTCCTGGCCCGCCTCGATGCGGCCGGGACGGTCGACCGGCTGTGTTCGGTCCGTGACGTCGCCCGCATCACCCAGGGGCCCGACCGAGGGCCGAGGCCACCTCGAGGTCAAGCACCGCGTGGGCGAAGCGTCCGACAGCGGCCGCGTGGATCGGCTCGGGATTCATCCACTCCAGGCTCGTCAGCCATGCCATGAGCCCGAACGCCAGGTGGCGCCGGTAGTCGAGCCAGAGCTCGTCGAATGTCGCAGGTTGCACACCGGCGGCGGTGAGACAGCCATGGTAGCTGCGCAGCAGGTCGCGTTCGGCGGCACGCCGATCGTCGACATCGAGCGCTGAAGTGATGAAATAGGCGACATCATGGGCTGGGCGCATGCGGCAGATGGTCTGCCAGTCGACGAGCCCTAGCGTGCCATCGTGGCGCCGGAACCAGTTTCCGATGTGATCATCCCCATGGGTGAGCACCCAGGGGCCTTCCTGACTCTGGTCGACCCAGCGCCAGAACAGATCGATGACGAGGTCGGGCCGGTGCAGCTCCATGGGGATCGCCGCCGAACGCAGCGGCAGAGCGAGAAAGTGCGCGACCCGCTCGGCATCCATCGTCGCGAAGTAGTGACCCGACGGGTTGTCCCGGGTGACGTAGGAATGCAGTGCGGGGTGCTCGTGCAGGACCGGGCCGGCGTACGTCGCGCCGTGGTAGCGGGCGATCAATTCGAGACCGGCGGCCACCTCGTCGATCGACAGCGGCGAGGTGGCCCGGCAGAAGGTGGCCTCCCGGCGCAGGTCGTCGAGGACGACGACACCGAGACGCGTGCGCGAATCGGCGTCGGCGAACCACGCCGCAGTGCCCGTCGGCGGCAGGCCGGGCGCGAGGTCGCGGTAGAAGACGGCCTCGCGCTCGTAGATCCCCGTGGCGGCCATCAGGGCCGCGTTGTCCTCGAAGGCACCCTTGACACACACCGAGCCCGGGGCGCCCGGCGGCGGGTCGCCGTCCCCGTAGGTCGGTTGGACGAACACTTTCGTTGCCGTACCGCGCAGCACCTCGTCTACGGCGACATCGACCACCTCGACACCGGGTAGCCGGGTGCCCAGCGCCATGGTGAGCCATTCCGGGGTGATGTCGTCGATCGTCGACGGCAGCGCCGCGGTCATCGGAACGCTCGGAAAAAGGTACGAAGCTCATCGACGAACAGGTCGGGTACCTGCAGGGCGGCAAAATGACCACCCTTGGGCATCGACGAGACGTGCACGATGTTGATCCGCGGTCGGGCCCAGGCCAGCGGCATGCGGTAGTGCTCGCCCGGGAAGTCGGCATAGCCGGTCGGAACCTCGACCCGGGGTGGTTCGGACTGCCCGCCGACGCCCGCGTTCTCGTAGTACCAGCGGGCCGACGAGGCGATCGTCTGGGTGACCCAGTAGATCGTGATGTTCGTCAGGAGCTGATCCTTGGTGAATGCCCGCTCGACGTCGCCGTCACAGTCGGTCCATGACCGGAACTTGTCCACGATCCACCCCGCCAGGCCTGCCGGCGAGTCCATCAGTGCGCTGCCGACGGTGTGCGGCCTCGTGCCCTGGATCTTCCAGTAGCCGGTGTCGCTGTCGAGGAACGCCAGCGTGCGCTGCGCCAGCGCGGCATCCTCAGCCGACAAGCCGGCGAACGGGTCGCGGTCAGCCGGTGGGCCGACGGGCAGCAGGTTGAGGTGCACGGCGGCGACGTGCCCGGCATCGAGCTCGCCGAGCAGCGCCGAGATCTGGGCGCCGATGTCGCCGCCCTGCGCGACGTAGCGCTCGTAGCCGAGCCGTCCCATCAGCTCGGCGAACGCCTGCGCCACCCGTCGGTCGGTGACACGGCAGGACGACGGACCGGAGAAGCCGAAACCCGGCAGCGACGGTACGACGACGTTGAACGCGTCGGCACGGTCGCCGCCGTGCGCCGCCGGGTCGGACAGCGGGCCGAGCACGTCGAGGAACTCGGCGACCGAACCAGGCCAGCCGTGCGTGAGGATGAGCGGGAGCGCGTCGGGTTCCGGCGACCGGACGTGCAGGAAGTGGATACCGAGCCCATTGATGTCGGTGACGTGCTGCGGGAAGGTGTTGAGCCGGGCTTCGGCGGCACGCCAGTCGAAGGCCGTCCGCCAGTGCTCGCATAACTCCCGCAGGTATGCCACGGCGACGCCGTAGTCCCATCCGCTGCCGGGCAGGTCGTCGACCCATCGTGTCCGCTCGAGCCGGCCGCGTAGGTCGTCAAGCACCGCGTCATCGATCTCGACCTGGAACGGGCGAAGCTCGATACTGTGATCTTTCTCCTCCGCAATCATACAACAAAGTAAACCATTTAAGTGATATGAGCGCCAGCGGCGGACGAAACCTCCGGAACGCCTCCAGCACACGGGACGACAACGTGTACGCAACGCCTACAGCCGTGTGACAACGGCTGGTCAGCTGGTGCGTCGTCGCCCGCCGACGCCTGATCGCAGGGGGTTCTGGAGCCCCGCAGGGTGCTGTGGTCGTGGATCGTGACTTCGAGTGTGGTGTCGCCGGATCAGTGTGGTGTCGCCGGATCAGAAACGCAGCAGGGCCGCCTCCGTGGTCAGCCCCGGTCCGAACGCGATGAGCACAGCGTGGTCGCCGGCTTCCGGCCGGTCCAGCGCAAGCATCCGCTGCAGGACCAGCAGGACGGTGGCCGACGAGCAGTTGCCATAGTCGCGCAGGACCTCCATGGATGGTCGCAGCTGCGCCTCCGACAGGCCGAGCGCGGCGCCGACCTCGGCCACGATCCGCGGGCCGCCGGGGTGGATCGCCCAGTGCCGCACGTCGGCGACACCCAGGCCCGACCCCTCGAGCAGCTGGTCGACGAACGGCGGGGTGGTCGACCCGAGCATCGCCGGGACCGCCGGGGACATGCATAACCGGAATCCGTTTTCTTGGACCCGGATCCTCATGTGTTCTGCGGTTCCCGGGTGCGTCACTGTGCGGGTGGCGACGACGGCCGCGCTGACGCCACAGGCCGGAGCGCCGGCGCTCGGGTGGTCGGTCGTCGGATGACCGACGGGTCGGTCCGCCGGGCGTGTGCCCAGCAGCATCGCCGCGCTCGCGTCGCCGAACAGGCCTTGCACGATAATCTGCTCCGAGATCGCGTCCGGCTGGCAGTGCATGGACGTCAGCTCTGTGCAAACCACGAGGACGAGCTCATCGGGCCGGGCGGCGAGGGCGTCAAGTGCGGTCCGTAGCCCGGTGATGGCCGCGTAGCAGCCCATGTGGCCGATGGAGATACGCCGGATGTCGGAGCGCAGCCCGAGTTCCGCGGCGAGGCGGACCTCCGGACCGGGACAGGTGTAGCCGGTGGTGCTCACCATGATGAACGTGCCGACCGTGGCCGGATCGTGGCCGGCGAGGACCGCCGGCACCACCCGTCGACCCAGTTCAAGCGCACCCTGTTCCCAGGCGTCCATCAGTGCTCCGGTGGGCGGAAAGCCGTCGGAGTAGGCCCGGCGCGGGTCCCAGTAGAAGTGCCTGCGCTGGACCCGGGTGGAGTCGATGAAGAGCCGACGCGCATGCGGGACACCGCTGTAGAGCTGGCTGTAGAAGCCGTCGAAGAGTTCGGTCTGGCCGATCGTCGTATCCGGCGCGGCTGAACTGACCGCCAGCAGAACTGGCTCGCGACGAAGAGTCACATCACCTCCTGCCCGCCCGGGATTTAGTCCGTCTTTTGGTTGACCTACAACACGATCTGCGCTCCCGGACAAACTGATCACACTCCTTAGCTGTTACTGCGGGCCGCTGTGTGGAGTCACCGAGGGAGAAACCATCGCGGCTGAACCGACCCCTTCGCCCCATCCCCGTTGAAGGAGCTTCCCCGTTACTACAAGCCGGTCCGCCAGCGGATGTCGCATCGGTACTCACCGTCTCCATTTTCCACTTTCCGACGCGCTCCCGCTGTCTTGTGGCTTCTTGTTTGGGACCAGGTTCGCCGACGGAAACGAGGTAGAGACAGAATCCATTTAACCGAAATGGACTGAGAGGCTCCGGACGTTCCTGACCTGAAGGGCCCGGAAGGACCTCGACCGGGCTGACAGAATGCTGGCATTGCAGATAAAATGCAGGCATGACCGCGATCACGATCCGCGACGTCCCGGACCCGACTCTGGAGGCATCGACGAGGGCCGGGAACGCAGGTGAGCAGTCAGGCGGCGTTGCCACAAGGGCCAGGCCGATCTCTGGCACCCCACCGGCGTTCTCACCGGGTGAGCGCGGAAATCTGGAGCTGGTGGACGGACGGGCTTGCGCACACCGTTTCGGGTCCGCTGCCCGGCAGCAGCAGTGCCGTCAGGTTGGCCGGCGGGTAGACACGAAGGCCGACGGCCTCGGCGGTCTGGTACGGCTCCTCGCACCCGGCCTGTATACCGGTGTGAATCATCGCGAGAACGCCGGTCACGTGCTGCCCGGGCAGCAACGGGACCGGCATACCAGGACCACCGGTGCGATCTGCGGCGGCACCGAGCTGACGGCCACCAGCGTCGACGTACGACACACCGGGAAAGCCCCCGATCACGCAGGATGTGGCGCCGATGTTGGTCAGGATGATCTGCTCGTAGCTGTGCCCCGCAGCGTTGTCCAGGTTGGCGGCGCTCACCCGCAGGTTCACGGTCAGGCAGCCATGCCCCGGGTCAGCCGCCGTGGAACCGACGGCTGACCCGGACGTCGCACCGGGCGGGAACACCGTCCGGGCGGCCGATGATGGCGATGGGGAGCGACCCGACGCCGGTGTCGCCGCCACACCGCCCGCGCTGGAAGCACATCCCGTACTGACCGCCATCAGTGCCACGGCAACCGCGATGCGTGCGACACACTCGCGGGCCGGCCGTGACATGCTATGCGCTCCGCCGTTCACACCAACCTGCCCCCTTCTACTCGGGCGGGGAGCTGACGTGCGGGAACAGCTCCTCGAACGCACCGCGGGTGATGCGGTGGCGTACCTCGGGCGTCACCCCGTCGAAGAGCTCGCGTAGCGTCTTCTGAGTATGACCGAAAGTGCCCTCCAGGTGCGGGTAATCGCTTCCGAACATCACGTTCCGGTAGCCCATCGCCCACAGCGCCGCCGGCGCTGACTCGTCGTGCTGGAATGACGCGTACACCTGGCGGTAGAGGATCTGTTTGGGCTCGCGGGACAACTTTGGTCGCACGAACGCGGCGTGCTGGCGGTACCCCTCGTTGAGGCGGTCGCCTACGAACGGCACCCAGGTCGCCCCGCCCTCGGAGATGAGGATCTTCAGGTCGGGGTGACGGTCGAGGGCGCCGCCGCCGACGAGCTTGGCCGCCGTCCGCTGTCCCTCATAGGAGGTCTCCAGGAGGTTGAGAACGGCACCGCCGGGCCCGCGGTACAGCACGCGTTCATTATTTTCGGTGCCGATATGGAAGCCGAGAACCATCCCTGCCTCTTCTGCGGCCGCCCACAATGGTTCCCATGAGAGGTCATTCCAGTCCTTCATACCGGGCGGTGTCCCGGTGGGAAGAGATACTATTTTCAGCCCTACCGAGGCGGCGTGCTGAACCTCCGCCACCGCGTCGTCGATCGAGAGCAACGGCATGAGCCCGGCAGGCACGAGCCGGTCGGGGGCAGCGCCCTGGATCTCTGAGACGAGCCACTCGTTCTCAGCCCGGGCCGCATCCCGGACGAGCACGGAGTCCTCGATCATGTTCGACCACAGGCCGAGCGAGGCGTACACCACCTCCGCCCAGATGCCCTCGTTGTTGAGATCGACCAGGCGCGCCTTGACATCGCGGGCGCCCGGTGGTCGGTGTGACATCTCCACTATCGTCTCGCCACTGGCACCCCGTACCGTCATGACCTTCGGCAGGGTACGGCGAAAACTCTTGCCGTCGACGTGGACGATCTCCTCATTCTCGCCGACCTTCTCGCTCCGTGGCATCCGCTCCGCCTGCTTCGCCGGCAGGATCTGGAACCACAGGTCGTCCGGTTCGAGGAAGTGCGAGTCGCCCGAGTGAGCCCAGATCTTTGTCGTACCTTCGTTCATCGTGACCTCCGTGCCGGCCAGGTCGGGTCCGGCGGGTAGCGCGAGCCGTCCGTGTGGAGCTGCCGCACTCACGATAAATCGAACAATCCGCTGATGCATTCGGGTGCCAACCTCGGAAGCCGGGCGGGTTCAAGCGGGGGAACAGTCCCATGGAGCGGCGACGAACCACGGTGGACCTGAGCCGGCCATGTGGTCAGCCGCACTCCTGCTGCGCTGCGAACTCCGCCATCCACGGGTTGGACGCCGTGGACGGTCGGTCAATCCCGAAGGCGGACCGGAAGGGTGTCCAACCCGTGGATGGCGACCGTGTCGCGCCAGACGGGTTCGTCGGTCAGCGACAGTCCGGGGACGCGGCGTAGGAGGGTGTCCACGGCGATCTGGGTCTCCAGCCGGCCGAGATGCGCGCCAAGGCAGTAGTGGAGCCCTTCGCTGAACGAAAGGTGGCGCGGCGCGGGGGTGCGGCCGGCGAACCGGGTGATGTCCAGACACTCCGGATCGGTGTACACGGCGGGGTCGCGGTTGGCGGCGGCGGTCAGGACGACGATGCCGTCCCCCCGCGCGAACGTGTGCCCGGCCAGCTCCCGTTCTGCCAGCGCGACCCGGTGGGTGAACTGTACGGGTGGCTCGTAGCGGAGCAACTCGTCGACGGCTGGCGCCGCGAGATCGGGATCGGCAAGCCAGAGCGCGATCTGGTCGGGGTTGCGCAACAGGGCCACGACACCCTTGCCGATCAGGTCGGAGACGGTCTCGTACCCCCCGATCAGCAGCCCCACGGACAGCCCGAGCGCCTCCCGGCTGCTCAGTTCGCCGCGGTCCTCGGCCGCGCACATCCCGCTCAGCATGTCGTCGCGAGGATCCTTGCGCCGCTGCGCGAGTAGCGCCGCGAAGTACGCCTCGAACTCCCGCATGGCCTCCGGCCGGCGCGCCAGGCTCTCGGGTGACTGCAGGATGTCCGGATCTGTGCCACGGACGATCTCCAGCGACCACTTCTGGACCGCTGGGTAGTCCTCGGGCGGGATGCCGAGCATGTCACCGATGACGGTAAGCGGCAGTGGCCGTGCGAACGCCTCCATCAGGTCGACCTCGCCGGCCTCGATCGCCGTGTCGAGCAGCGTGTTGACGAGGTCCTCGATCTGCTGTCGGAGCCCCTCGGTGTTGCGCGGGACGAACGCCCGTTTGACCAGTCCTCGCATCCGGGTGTGGTTCGGCGGGTCCATCCGCAGCATCGATCCCGGCACGTCGTCGGGCGCCACTCCTGGACGGAAGGGGTTGATGCCCTCCTCGTAGCCGTGGCCCCACAGCGCGTCCGTGAAAACCGCCGAGCACTCCTCGTAGCGGGTCGCCATGAGAATATCCGGCCTGATCGGGTACAGCGCGGCGAAATCGCGGACGGCCGCGTACCGCGGGTAGGGGTTGGCTCGATGCATGGGATGAAAGGCGTCGAAGACAACCTGCGGCGCAGTGGACACGTCCACGCCCTTCTCTCGGCACGAGTGTCTCGAAATCATCTCGCCGGAATGCTGTTGATTACAGTCTTCGCCGACTGCCGCGAGATGAACATTCTTCGAACCGATCCGGTCGCGATGTCGACGAAACGTTCACATGAAGGCCTTTGCACCGCAAGGCCGCCAATGGCTCAATAAGAAAAACAGATCGCCGGCATAAACACCCGGCGAGATGAGGAATAATCCGTGCCGGAGCCCCAGTCGACGTCAGTCGACGCCATATGTGACCACGGGAGCGCTGATTTGTCCACCTACGTGTTGGACCAGGGGCATCCGGACGAGCGCACACGGCTGGAAGCGATGGCGCAGCTGTGGGATCCGGGCACCATGCGGCTCGTGGAAGCCCTGGGCATCGGCGCCGGGCATCGCTGCCTCGAGGTCGGCGCGGGCACCGGCTCGGTCGCGCGGGCGCTGGCCGAGGTCGTCGGCTCCGCGGGGCACGTCCTCGCGGTGGACCGCGACGTCCGCTTCCTTGACCGGCTGCCCGGGTCGGTCGAGGTCCGGCGCATGGACGTGATGGTCGACGACCTTCCGCACGCACGGTTCGACCTGGTCCACGCTCGGCTTCTGATCGCACACCTCCACCCGCATCGGCGTGCGCTCCAGCGGCTCGCGGCGGCGGTCGCACCGGGCGGCTGGCTTCTGGTCGAGGAGGTCGATTGGACGTGTGCCGACCTGGTCGTCCCCGAGGCGTCGATACACACCGCCATGGTCCAGGCGCTGCAACGACTCATGGGCGAGGAGGGCGGGTTCGACGCGACCTATGGCCGCCGGCTCCTCGGTGATGTGCTCAGCCTGGGCTTCACCGACGAGGCCGCTCAGTACTACGGCACTCAGTTCCGCAGCACCGGCGAGTCGTGGCTCGCCTGGCAGCTCCTCGTGGAGCGATTCCAGCGGAGCATCATCGAAGCCGGACTGCTGACGCGGGACGAGGTGGACCGGTGGTGGTCTCTCAGCCGCGACGAGAACAACCTCATCATCAGCGCGGCGATGTTCGCCGCCTGTGCCCGCCGTGCCTGATCCCCTTGCCCTGGGCCCGCTCCGCGAGCAGACGCGCCAGTTGGGCGTCGGCCGCCACCACGGCGAGTTCGTACTGGGATGTACTCTGTTCGTATGCAGAAGAAGGTCGTCACGATCGGGAATTCGGCGGGCATCACGATCAGCCCAACCGAGCTGCGTGCCCTGGGTGTCGGCCCCGGAGATACGGTCGAGGTGACCGTCCGTGCCGGGGTACTCGAGGCCCGCGCCGTGAGCCGAT
>NZ_CAUVXI010000027.1:0-9484 GCF_963555845.1 Protofrankia sp. Cas8
GGCGGATAGAATGATCAGACTCAGGATGACGAAGAACGCGACCATCGCGTATGCCGCGGGCAGGAGTTTCACGAGGTCGACCCGTTTGACCGGTCCCCGATAGCCGGTCAACCGACGTGCCCCGTGCCGGGCCTGCTCGAAGCCGAGAACCGCCAGGTGCCCGCCATCGAGTGGGAACAGCGGCAGCAGGTTGAACAGGCCGACCGCCAGGTTGACCCCCGCCACCAGCACGAGGAAGTCACCGATGCGCTGGCCGATGGACACGTCCTGCGCCGACAGCAGCTCACCACCGGCCCGTGCCGCGCCGACCACACCGACCAGACCGTTGGCGTTCCGGTCCTTGCCGAAGAGGTTGGTGAGGTCACCGAGTCGGTGGACCAGGGTGTCGTACATCCCGGTGACTCCGCTGCCAAGGATGCGCACGGTCCTCGGGACAGCCGAGATCGGGTTGTACCGCACAACGTCGTAGCCCTGTGCGATGCCGATCGCCCCGACCTGATCGTCGCCAGCCAACCCGGTCTGACGGTCCCGACGGACCGAGACCAGATCAGGTCGTAGCGTCACGTCCCGTCCGTCCCGGTTGACCACGAGCGTCGCAGGTCCCGGGCCATGATCACGAATGAGACGGGTGAACTGGCTCCAGTCACCAATCGTCGTGCCGTCGAAACTCACGACCCGATCGCCCACGCGCACACCCGCGAGCTCAGCCGGACCCACCGCCGCCTGCGGGGCACACTGCCCGGCCACCGGCACGCAGACCGTCCGGCCGACCTTGTTCGCGCTGGGATGCGACGTCCCGAGAAGCAGCAGCACGCTGTAGATCAGGACAATGGCGATGACGAAGTGCATGAACGACCCGGCCGCGAGCACGACCGCCCGCTGGTGGGCCGGCCGGGCATGGAACGCCCGGTCGGCGTCAGCCGGATCGATCTCCTCGAGCGGGGTCATCCCCTCGATCTTGACGAATCCCCCGGCCGGAATCGCCTTGATCCCGT
Source organism: Protofrankia sp. Cas8 (assembly GCF_963555845.1). Lineage (NCBI taxonomy): Bacteria > Bacillati > Actinomycetota > Actinomycetes > Frankiales > Frankiaceae > Protofrankia > Protofrankia sp. Cas8. Next base: position 996 of record NZ_CAUVXI010000027.1, read on the forward strand.
ACTCGGTTTCGCCCCGGGTGCGCGACCACAGCGTCGGGCCGAATCCGACGAAGAATTTCGAGGCCTTCATACCGTAGTGACGTGCCGTCATAAAGTGACCGGCCTCGTGCAGGACGATGGAGACGATCAGAGCCAAGGCGAACGCGACGATGCCAATCGCGTTGGTCATGGTGCGATCACACCCCGATCACAGCGCTGGAGAATGTCGCATTGTACCTCAGCGTCACGAAGGAATCACTGTCCGATCGAATCCTTGGTCGATGAGAGCACGCACCTGTTCGCGCGCCTCCTGCTCAGTGCTCAACACCTCGTCCAGGCTCGGACGTTGCGTCACCGTGTGCGACATGACCACCTCGGCCACAACATCGACGATGCGCACGAACGGCAGGCGATGCCCGAGGAAGGCCGCCACGGCCTCCTCGTTGGCGGCGTTGAAGACGGCGGGCGCGGTCCCGCCGCGGCGCCCGGTCTCCCGGGCGAGATCCACCGCCGGAAACGCGACCGTGTCCAGGGGCTCGAAGGTCAACGACTGGGCCCGCCGCCAGTCCATCGGGGCCTGTGCATCGGCTACCCGATCGGGCCACCCCAGGGCCAAGGCGATGGGCAGGCGCATGTCGGGCGGGGAGACCTGCGCCAACGTCGACCCGTCGACGAACTCGACCATCGAGTGCACCAACGACTGCGGATGGACGACGACGTCGATGTCGTCATAGGGCACTCCGAAGAACAGATGCGCCTCGATCAGCTCGAGGCCCTTGTTCATCAGGGTTGCCGAGTTGATCGTGACGAGCGGCCCCATGTCCCAGGTGGGGTGCGCCAACGCCTGCTGCGTGCTCACCTGGCCCAGCTCGGCGCGGGAGCGGCCCCGAAACGGCCCGCCGCTGGCGGTGAGGACGAGCTTGCGAACCTCCGCGGCCCGGCCGCCGCGCAGGCACTGGGCCAGCGCCGAATGCTCGGAGTCCACCGGAACGAGCCGGGAAGGATCGCCGTCCAACGCGTCAAGGACGAGCGGACCACCGGCGACCAGCGACTCCTTGTTGGCAAGTGCCACCGTGCGACCGGCCCGCAACGCGGCCAGCGTGGGTGCGAGGCCCACCGAACCGGTGATGCCGTTGAGGACGACATCGCACGGCCACGCGGCGATCTCCGTAGCCCCGTCCGGTCCGGTCAAGATCTTCGGGATGGCGTACTCGCCCTTGCGAAAGCCCCGCCGGGACGCCTCCGCGTAGAAGGCGAGCTGTAGATCCTGCGCGGCGCAGGCACGGGCTACCCCAACGGCCTCGACACCCAGGTCAAGGGCCTGGGCGGCCAGCAGGTCGACCCTTGCCCCGCCGCCGGTCAGCGCGACCACGCGGAACCGGTCGGGATTGCGTTTCACCACATCAATGGCCTGGGTTCCTATCGAACCAGTCGAACCAAGCAGGACTACCTCGCGCGGCAGCGATGTCTCGACCACGTCGACCATTGTCGCAGGCGCCCGGAGGGCACGCCCACACCTGTTCGCCAGCCGACACCCGACTCTGCCTGGGCAGGACTCCTACGCCCGAAACGGGACGGTGGTCATCAATAAAGTGTTGTTTAGCACAATTTCACCGCGTGCACAGGGCGCCCGCCTTTGCACATGCAAAGTGTCATCGCACTGGTACGCACCGTCGTCGCGCATTCCCGGAAAACAGCTAACCCGGTTGGCTGAGGTTCATCGACGCTGAGGTTCATCCACAGCGAAGGCCCTGACCCCAGGAGGCCGCGAGTGCCACCCGCCGACCGCACGTATCCCGTCCGCCACCATCGCCTGGACCAGCACCTGGATCTTCACCTGGACCATCGCCGAGGCCGCATCCCACCCGTGCGGCACACGGCCACCCGCACCCGACGCTTCCACGTGTACGACCGCGACGGCGAGGTGGTCGCTTCCTTCGACGACTGGGACACCGCGCACGCATGGGCGCACGAGCAGGCCACCGACCCGGCCACCCGGGCCCCTCTCGACGTCGACGACCGCCCGAACCGCATCACCCGACGGGTCCATCCGCGCGGGTGTGAATTCATCGCCTGGGAGCCCGTGACGCGCCTGTCGATTGGCTGCGAACACCATGGCTGACGAACACCATGGCTGAGGCCGTTGACGCGGGCCGTACCGCTATCGCGGGGATGCTCCGGCGGCGCTCGGCGCCGGGGTGGCGGGCGCGGGCCCCGGATGTCCGCGGAAGAAGGCGAGGGCGACCTCGGTGGCGCTGAACTGCGCACGCGCCGCACCCTTGGGCGGGTCGGCATCCGGATCGGGCCACACGTGGCCACCACCCACACTTGCCAGCAAGCCCACGTCACGGCCGCGGGGACAGGCCGTGAACACCAACCGCCGAAGAGCGGTGGTGTCCCGCACCCACGTGTTCGCCGGCCCACAGCCGACGGAGCCGGCGTAACGGTCGAGGCGGGCCTGCATCGGCTGTGCCTGGGTGCCGTCAAAGGGTGCGGGACGATCCGCTCCGCCGCCCTCCAGCGGCGTCACCGGGTCGCTGGTTCCGTTGATCGCCAGCAGGCTCGGCACGGGACCCGGACAGCTGGCGGGCAGGACGGCAAAGGCCACCGGCACGATCGCGGCGAAGGTCCCCGGCAGGGCACAGGCCGCCGTGATGGCCATGTCCGCGCCGTCCGCCAGCCCGGTGGCGAACACCCTGCGGGTATCCAGGCACATCCGGGTGCCCAGGTCACCGATGATCGCGGCTACGAACGCTACGTCGTCCGGCCCGATGGTGGCCCGGCGCGGGAAGTTCCACCGGCCGTTCGCGCCGTTCGGGGTGACAACGACATAGCCCGTCGTGGTGCCGATCTCCGCCAGATGGGCGTAGCGCTCCAGCGCGGCCGGGTCCTCTCCGAAGGCGTGAAAGGCAAGGACGAGCGGCAGTGCTCGGGCATGGGCGTCGACGGCGGGAACCGCCAGCTGGTATGTACGGGTGTCCGCCCCGACCCGGACCGACTGCTGGCTCGATCCGGCCGCGATGGTCCTGGCGGTCACGCATCCACTCGCCGCGGTCGGCGCCGGTGCCGGCGTTGGTGGCCCAGTGGCGCCGGGTCCACCGCCGGGTCCACCGGTGGGGCCCCCGGCGGTACCCGCCGACTGCCCCACCCTGGTCTGCGGGCCGGGATCGTCGCCACCGAAGTAGAGGACCAGTCCTATGATGATCAGAATGGCCCCGGCCGCCGCGGTTACCGGAACCCAGCGCGGGTTGCGGTCGCGACGGGCGACCGATCGACGGGACGAGCGGCGGTCACCCGGCGGCACTGTCACTCCGGTCCGACCCGTCAGCCGCCAGCTGCCCGCACGCTGCGGCGATGTCGCGTCCCCTCGTATCGCGCACAGTCGCCGCGATTCCACGCCGGCGTAGCCGACGGACGAACTCCCGCTCCCGGCCCCGTTCGCTGGCCCGCCAGGACACCGCCCGGGTCGGGTTGAGAGGAATCAGGTTGACGTGCGCAAGCCGACCGGCAAGGAGCCCGGCCAGGGCGTCGGCGCGTTCCGGCTGGTCGTTGACGTCGTCGATCAGCGCATACTCGATGCTCACCCGGCGTCCGGTCACCTCGGCGTATTCCCAGGCCGCGGCGAGTACCTCCGCCACGGGCCAGCGCCGATTCACCGGGACGAGGCGATCACGCAACTCGTCGTCGGGTGCGTGCAGGGAAACGGCCAGCGTCACCGGCAGGCCCGTCCCGGCAAGCCGGCGCATCGCCGGCACCAACCCGACCGTGCTCACCGTGATTGACCGTGCCGACAGCCCCAGGCCCACCGGTGCCGGGCCACTGAGCATCCGCAATGCGGCGATCACAGCGGCATAGTTGGCCAGCGGCTCGCCCATACCCATGAACACGACGTTCGACAGCCTGGTCGGGCCGCCGGCCAGCTCCCCGCGCACAAGCGTCCGGGCCGCCGCGACCACCTGGTCCACGATCTCGGCCGTGGACAGGTTGCGGGTGAGCCCGCCCTGGCCGGTCGCGCAGAACGGGCAACCCATCCCGCACCCAGCCTGACTGGACACGCAGACCGTGGACCGGTCGGGATAGCGCATCAGCACCGACTCGATCAACACGCCGTCAAAGGCCCGCCACAGCGTCTTGCGCGTGTCTCCGCCATCACAGGTCATGACGTTCACCGGCGTCAGCAGCACCGGCAGCAGCGCTTCCACCAGCCCGGGGCGGGAGGCGACGGGAAGATCCGTCATCGCCTCCGCATCGTCGGCGCATAGATGCCTGGCGAAATAATGGCGGGAGATCTGGTCGGCCCGGAAGGCCGGCTCGCCCAGGGATACCGCCAGCTCGCGGCGCTGCTCGACGGTGAGGTCAGCGAGATGGCGGGGTGGGCGCACCCGGGCGGAGCGGACCAGCGTCACCGGTAGCGGTTGCGGTAGCGGTTGCGGTTGCGGCGCCGAGGCGGCGGAGGAATCGGTCATGACCCGTCCAGTCTGCCAGGTCACGATGGTGGCGCGAAGGCGGTGATCAGCAGCCAGGCAACGGGCGCCGTACACAGCACCGAGTCCAACCGGTCCATGATCCCGCCATGTCCCGGCAGCAGGTTGCCCATGTCCTTGATACCGATGTCCCGTTTGAGCAGCGACTCGCCCAGGTCACCGGCGGTCGCCGTGCAGGCGATCGCGATGCCGAGCACCGCCCCCTGCCAGAGTGCGGCATGCAGGGGCCAGGCCATCGAAACACTGGCGACGATCACACATACGACAACGGAACCGGCAAAGCCCTCCCAGGACTTACCCGGGGACACCGTCGGGGCGAGCTTGTGCCGCCCGCCCGAGAGGACGCCTGCGGTGTACCCGCCGATGTCACTTGCCGCGGCGGTCGCCAGGAACGCGACCATCCGCCGCGGCCCGTCCGGCGGGCTGGTCAGCAGGGCCGCGAAACCGGCCGGGAGACCCACGTACGCCGCGCAGAACACACCGGCCGCCACGTCGGTCAACAGGTTCTTGTCCGAGTAGGCCAGCCGCCAGGCGGTCGTCACGACGGCCGTCGCGGCCAGGGCCAGCACCAGACCGGAGGTACCGGTGAGGTAGGCCACCGCTGGCATGGCCGCCGTCCCCACCGCGAGCGGCGGCAGAGCGATCTTTATCCCGCACAGGCGCAGCGCCCTGACCATCTCGAACACGCCAACCGTGACAGCCGCACAGATCACGGCAATCCACAGCGGACGCACCGTGAACAGGGGCACAATGATGATCAATGCCAGCGCGATACCGACTATGATCGCCGCGGGAAGATCCCGACCTGCTCGCACCCGACGCACCTCGAGCTCGCGGGTCGCATGTCCGACACCCGTCACGAGATCCTCACCCAAGGCCCTGACCATGAGCTGCTCGTACCGCCCGGACCGACGAGCGTGTGCAATATCACCCTGGAACGTATTCGACTCACGGCAACGGACGACAAAGTGCCTGTCGGTGTCGGTCAGACGGCCAACAGCTCCGACTCCTTGTGCCGCAGCAACTCGTCCACCTGGCCGACATATCGATGCGTTGCCTCTTCCAGGTCCTTTTCCGCGCGCCGGCCCTCGTCCTCACCCGCATCGCCGTCGCGGACGATGCGGTCGATGGCCTCCTTGGCGTGCCGGCGGACGTTACGGATACTGATCTTCGCATCCTCCGCCTTGGTCCGCGCGACCTTCGCGAGATCCCGTCGACGCTGCTCGGAGAGCTCGGGAAAGATACAACGGATGATCGTTCCGTCGTTGCTCGGGTTCACGCCGAGATCGGAGTCTCGGACGGCCTTTTCGACCGCAACCAGCGAGCCCTTGTCATACGGCGTGATAATGACCATTCTCGGTTCCGGTATGTGGAACGACGCCAGCTGGCTCACCGGCGTCGGCGCGCCGTAGTAGTCAACGAGAACCTTGGAGAACACCGAAGGAGTGATCCGCCCCGTCCGGATGGTGGCGAAATCGTCCTTCGCGACCTGGACCGCCTTGTCCATCTTCTCCTCGGCCTCGAGGAGCACGTCGTCGATCACGATCGTCCTTCCGTCCCGCCCTCGTCCACACTGACCAGAGTGCCGATCTTCTCACCGCGGACGGCCCGCAGTATGTTCCCCTCCGTCAGCAGGTCGAAAACCACGATCGGCAGCCGATTGTCCATGCACAGGCTGATGGCCGTAGCGTCCATGACCTTCAGCCCGCGAGCCAGCACCTCGCCGTAGACGAGCGTGTCGAAACGAACCGCATGGGGGTTCGTCGTGGGGTCGGCGTCGTAGACACCGTCGACCTTGGTGGCTTTGAGAACAGCCTGCGCCTTGATCTCCAGAGCCCGTTGCGCGGCGGTGGTGTCCGTGGAGAAGAACGGCGCGCCCAGGCCCGCCCCGAAGATGACGACACGGCCCTTCTCCAGGTGCCGGATAGCCCGCAGCGGCAGGTACGGCTCTGCGACCTGGCCCATGGCGATCGCCGTCTGCACCCGGGTCACCACCCCCTGACGCTCCAGGACATCCTGCAGCGCGAGACAATTGATCACGGTGGCAAGCATCCCCATGTAATCGGCCCTGGCACGGTCGACGCCACGCTCGGCAAGCCGCTGGCCGCGGAACATGTTGCCACCGCCGACCACGACCGCGATCTCGATGCCGGTCCGGTTCACTTCCGCGAGCTGGCGCGCGATGGTCGCCACCGTGTCGGGGTCGATGCCGAGAGGCTCGCCCCCGGCGAACGCCTCACCGGACAACTTCAGCAGCACGCGGTGCCAGCGCACATCCGTGCGCTCACAACCGGCTGCAGCATCTGCATCCCTGATGGCGTTCTCGGTCACGATCGGCCCCCTCGCCGTCAGCCGCGATCATCGGCCGGTGGACGTGCACTGCCAGCTAGTCTGCCCCACTCCCGCGCGCGGGAGACTTTCGGGCGGCGAGAAGCGCGGTCAGGCCTGCTTGACGTTGAATCGGGCGAAACGACCAATTTCGATCTTTTCACCGAGGGCTGACCCGGCCTGTTCGAGCAGCGCCCGAATAGTGATCTTACCGTCCCGGACCCATGGCTGCTCAAGCAGGACCACCGACTTCACGTAACCGTTCAGCCGGCCTTCCACAATCTTCGGAAGGGCTGGCTCGGGCTTGCCCTCCTCGCGAGCGGCGGCCTCGTAGATCTTCTTTTCCTGCTCAAGGACCTCGTTCGGGATCTGCTCCGCGGTCACGTAGAGCGGGTCAGCCGCAGCGATATGTTGCGCGATGTCACGCCCAAGCTGCTTGAACTGGTCGGTTTTGGCAACGAAGTCGGTCTCACATCGCAGTTCCAGCAGAACGCCGATGGTCGGCGGCAGCGCTGGGTCGGTCTTGTGCAGATAGGAGTCGACCAGGCCGTTGGACGCACTGCGCCCGGCCCGCTTGGCAACCTGCGCCAAGCCCTTCTCCCGCAGCCACGACCGAGCCTTCTCGAAGTCACCGTTGTTCTCGACGAGCGCTTTCTTGACGTCGCTCATTCCAGCACCGGTCAGTTCCCGGAGCTTGCGAATGTCAGCGGCTGTGATCTCTGCCATGGTGCTCTTCTCGTTCCGTCCGGCTGCTGGTGTTTGTGGGGACGCTGCTGGGACATGGCGCTGCTGGAACACACGAGCTGGCGCGCTCGCGAGGCCGACAGCGCCACGATCAGTTGGACACCGGTTTGGATCTTCTCAGACCCGGACGGCGGCAGCACCCACCGCGGTGACCGTGTCGGAATCGATCTGACCTGCGCCGTTGCCCTCGTGACTGGCATTGTGCTCGGACATCGGTTCGGCTACCACCGCTGGTTCGGCTACCACCGCTGGTTCGGCCACCACCGCCGGTTCGGCCACCACCGCTGGTTCGGCCACCACCGCTGGTTCGGCCACCACCGCCGGTTCGGCCACGGCACCCTGGCCACGCAGAAGCTCTTCCTCCCACGCGGTCAGCGGCTCTCCGCCGGCGGCCACCTCGGGCTTGGCGTCCGTCGATGTCGACCCGCCCGCCCGGGAGCGCAGGCCGGCCGCCACGGCATCGGCTACCACGCGGGTGAGCAGGGCCGCGCTGCGGATGGCGTCGTCGTTGCCGGGAATCGGGTAGTCGACCTCGTCCGGGTCACAGTTCGTGTCCAGAATAGCCACCACCGGAATTCCCAGTTTCCGCGCCTCGCCGACCGCGATGTGCTCCTTCTTCGTGTCGACAATCCAGACCGCGCTGGGCACACGGGCCATGTCGCGGATACCGCCGAGGGTGCGCTCCAGCTTGGCCTTCTCGCGAGAAAGGACGAGCTGTTCCTTCTTCGTCCGGACCTCCGTACCGCCGGTGAGCTCGATTTCCTCGAGCTCCTTCAGCCGCTGGAGGCGCTTGTAGACCGTGGAGAAGTTCGTGAGCATGCCACCGAGCCAGCGCTCCTTGACATAAGGCATACCGACCCGCTGCGCCTGCTCCTCAATGGCCTCCTGGGCCTGCTTCTTGGTCCCGATGAACAGGACCGTACCGCCGTGGGCGACGGTCTCCTTCACGAAGTC
>NZ_CAUVXI010000027.1:10062-37177 GCF_963555845.1 Protofrankia sp. Cas8
TAGGCCCGGTCGATGTAGGACAGGGTCTGCTGCAGGTCGATGATGTAGATGCCATTACGTTCGGTGAAGATAAAGCGCTTCATCTTCGGGTTCCAGCGCTTTGTCTGGTGACCGAAGTGGACACCGCTTTCGAGCAACTGCTTCATGGTGACGACAGCCATGGCTAGTCGCTCCCTTCCGGCGCCGGGCGGACCGGCGCACCTCGGTTACAGGCCCCAGCCGGCGACCGGGGCCCCTGACGCCCTGCTGGCCCCTACCACCGCGGGAACGGCGGACCGAGGAAGCCTTCCCCGCCACACCACGAAGGTCGGCAGAGAAAGGGCGCGCGTATTCAGCTCGACGGCACGAGCCGTGTCCCCGATTCTACGCCCACCGGCACCGCGCTCCTGCGCGGGTTGTCCACAGGAGGCTGTCCGCGCGTGACCGAGGCCGCCGATGCAGGCACCGTGGCACTGGTGACCGGAGATCGGTACAGGCCCGAGGCCTGGAGCGAACCAAGGAGCCGCCATGATCCCACCACCCCGGCATCGAGCCGTCATCCTCGTCCTGGCCCTGCTGGTCACCCTCATGGTCAGCCGATGGCCGCACACGGTTGCCAGCTACCGGACCCTGGCGGCAACCGCCCCGGCACCGGCGCCGGCACCCGGGCCAGCACGCTGGCGGGCGCCGCTGGACGGCCCGCTGGTGATCGGTCGCGGCTTCGTGCCACCCGCGACGCCCTACGGACCGGGCCACCGCGGTGTCGACCTGGTAGGCAGGCCAGCCGCGGACGTGCGCGCCGCCGGTCCGGGAACCGTCTCGTTCGCCGGCATGATCGCCGGGCGTGGCGTGATCACGATCAATCACGGGGCACTGCGAACGACCTACGAACCCGTCATTCCGGTTGTCCCCGAGGGCCGGTCAGTGGCCGGCGGCGAGATCATCGGCCGGCTCGTCGTGGGGCATCCGGGGTGTCCCGCTGACGCCTGCCTGCACTGGGGCCTGCTCGACGGAGCCCGCTACCTCAATCCGCTCAGTCTGCTGCCGCACCGCCAGCCCAGGCTGCTGCCACTGGCTTGAACCCGTCCCGTCGGACCGATTGCCCTCAGGCCCGGGGGTGCCCCTGTTCATAGGCGGCCCGGAGCCGTTCCGCCGTGACATGGGTGTAGATCTGTGTGGTCGCGGGACTTGCGTGCCCCAGCAGCTCCTGCACCGAGCGCAGATCGGCACCGCCTTCCAGCAGGTGGGTGGCCGCGGCGTGCCGAAGGCCATGGGGGCTCGCGGTTCGGGCGCTGCCCACCGCGGCCAGACGGGCGCTGAGAATACGGCGGACCGTGCGCGGGTCCAACCGGCCACCGCGTGCGCCGAGAAACAGCGCTCCGCCGCTACCGGGCACCGCGAGCGCCAGCCGACCGGCGTCCAGCCAGGCCCGCAATGCGCGTCGCGCGGGCAGGCCGAACGGAACCGCACGCTCGTGCCCGCCCTTGCCCAGCACCCGCACGAGCCGCCGTTCGTCGTCGACGTCGTCGAGGTCCAGACCACACAACTCACCGACGCGGGTGGCGGTCGCGTACAGCAGTTCGACAACCGCGCAGTCCCGCGCACGGAGCGCATCCCGTCGCGGTTCGGCCGGTCCGTCGTCGGCCTCCGTCCGCGGATCCACCGCCAGCAGTTCCCACGCCTGGACGGCGGTCAGCACGGTCGGCAGCGTCGCCGATCGCCGCGGGCCGGCGAGCCGATCGGCGACGTCGACGGGCAGCCAGCCCCGCCTCGCCGCGAACGCGCTGAAGCCGCGGGCGACCGACGCCCGGCGGGCCACGGTCGCGGCGGCGCTGCCGCCGGAGCGCATCGCGGCGAGCCAGCCGCGCAGCACGTCAAGATCGAGTTCCACCAGTTCGTGGCGCCCCACCCCACGGGCGTACCCGCACAGGTTTCGGAGATCGACCGTGTAGGCACGGACGGTCTCGACCGACCGGTTCCGCTCGGTGGCCAGGTACCTCAGGTAGGCGTCAACAGCGACATCCCAGGTAACCGCATCCGCGCGAGCACCCGTCTCACCACCCATATGCCCGACCGTGCCCTGTCCCGGTGGCCAGGTCAACAAGGATCAGCTCTCCAACAACGATCAGCTTTCCGGTGGGCGCGACGCAGTGGCCGCCGACGGCGCCCGGCCCAGTGCCGTCAGGCTGTACCCGCCAGCTCGATGCTCCACCAGACCGGCCACGACAAGGGGGCCCATCAGGGCCTGTACGGTTTCCGGCCGCTCACCCACCCGTTCGGCGAGCACCGCCCCACCCACCGACCCCCGCGCCGGCATGACATCAAGGAGCCGGCGCACGAGCTCGGGAAGGCCATCGCGGATGCCCGGCGGTACGGGCAGGTGGCCGGCGAGCTCACCGACCGCGCCGATTTCCTCACAGACCTCGGCCGCATCGGTGACCAGGACGGTCTGTTCACGGTGCGTCCGCAACAGACGGTGACAACCCACGCTCAGCGCGCTGGTAACCGGTCCTGGAACAGCCATGACCACCCGCCCCAGGCGCCGTGCATGCCGAGCGGTGTTCAGAGCGCCGCTTCGATGACCCGCCTCGACCAGAACCGTGCCCCGGGTCAACGCGGCGATGATCCTGTTACGGGTCAGAAAGCGCCCCCGGTAGGGCGAGCTGCCCGGTGGTGCCTCGCTCAGGACCAGCCCGTTGTCGCGGATACGCGCCAGCAGCTCCGCGTGGGCACGCGGATAGGCGATGTCGACGCCGCCGGCAAGGACCGCGATCGTGGGCCCACCGGCCGCGAGCGCGCCGCGATGGGCAGCCGCGTCAATGCCGAAGGCCGCCCCGGAGACCACCGTCCAGCCCCGGTCCGACAGCCCCGAGGCAAGATCAGAGGTGACCGTCGTTCCATAGGCCGTGGCCGCGCGCGACCCCACGACCGCCACGGCGCGCTCGCACAACTGGTTGAGGTCCCCGGCGCCGTGCACCCACAGCGCGAGCGGTTCGCCCGGTTCGGTGTGCGCATCGGCCCCGGGCACATCGCGAAGTACGCCCAGCGCGGACGGCCACTCCGGGTCACCCGGGCAGAGCAGTCGCCCGCCGAGTGTGGCCAGCAGGCGAAGGTCGCGCTCCGGGTCGACATCGGGATGGCGCACGCGTAGATCGGCCCAGACCGATGCCGCCCCGCGGCGGGCGACCTCGATACTGATCGCCGGCTTGTCAGACCCGACCGCGCGTGCCAGGGCCACCCGAGCCAACCGCTCGCTGTCGGCGGTCACTGGGACCGCCCTGGTAGGCGCAGGTCCAGAGCCATCCCGAGCTGGGTCGGCCCGGGGCACGCCACGCCTGCGAGGTCGGCGAGGGTCCAGGCGACCCGCAGGACCCGGTCGAGCCCCCGAGCGGTCAGGTGACCCGATTCGAAGGCAAGATCGGCCGGTCGGGTCACGCCGGCCGGCAGCGGCCACATTCGGCGCAGAGCCGGACCGGGGATCTCGGCGTTGGTACGCCATGGCGTACCGGCCAGCCGGCGCGAGGCCGCCTGCCGAGCGCGCTGGACGCGCTCGGCCGCCACCGCGGAGGTCTCGGCGTACTTGTAGTCCGCTCGCAGCTCGGCACGGCTCGGCGCGGCAAGCTCCACCTGCAGATCCACCCGGTCGAGCAGGGGTCCCGACAGCCGGGAGAGATAACGCCGACGAACCAGGCTCGGGCAGTCGCACAGTTTGGCCGCAGCGCCGCCCGCCCGGGCGCATGGGCACGGGTTCGCCGCCAACACCAGCAGGAACCGGGCGGGAAACCGAGCGCTGATCCGGGCCCGGGCAAGCTCGATCACCCCGCTTTCCAGCGGCTGACGTAACGCGTCCAACGTGAGACGGGCGAATTCGGGGGCCTCGTCGAGAAACAGCACACCGCGGTGTGCCTGGCTGGCCAGGCCCGGCCGCAACACAGTTGAACCGGCACCGACGAGTGCACCTGGCGTTGCCGAATGGTGCGGGCTGCGAAATGGTGGCCGGAGCACGAGCGGGCAGTGCGCCGGCAGCAACCCGGCAACCGAGTGCACGGCGGTGACCTCAAGCGCAGCCTCGGTGTCGAGCGCGGGCAGCAGGCCTGGCAACCGCTCCGCCAGCATGGTCTTGCCGCTGCCCGGTGGACCTTGCATGAACAGGTGGTGGCCGCCGGCGGCCGCCACCTCGACCGCCAGGCGCCCGCGGGACTGGCCCGCCACGTCGGCGAGATCGCCGGCATCCTGCGTGGCGGCCGGCGGCGCATCCATGATGATTCTGGGCGGTCGATCCGGCACGTACTCACCACGCAAGAGCCGGATCAGGCAGTCGAGATCCGCCACGGGTTCGACGACGACACCCGGGACCAACGCCGCCTCCGCACCGTTGGCCTCGGGAACGACGACGCGGTCAATGCCCGCGTCGAGCGCGGACATCACCGCTGGCAGCACGCCGCGCACGGGCCGCAACCGACCGTCCAGTGCGAGTTCTCCGAGCAGCACCCGACCGCGAAGCGACTCCGGCGGAACTGTGGCCGCCGCGCCGAGAACCGCGGCGGCCATCGCCACGTCGAACCCGCTACCGGACTTCGGCAGGGTCGCGGGGAAGAGCCCGACTGTGATCCGCTGGTTGGGCCAGGCCTGACCCGAGTTGACGATCGCGGCGCGGATGCGGTCCTTGGCCTCGTGCAGCGCCGCGTCCGGCAGGCCGACGAGGGTGATGGCCGGCAGCCCGTTCGCGAGATCCGCCTCGACCTCGACGATGTGCCCGTGCACCCCCACGATGGCAACGCTGAACGCCCGCGCGAGCGGCATCAGAACGCCCCTCGTAGGTGTTCCACCCGAATCGGGCGGTCCCAGCGGCGATACACCTCGACGACGTCGAACCGCAACGCCACCAGCTCATGGTCATGATCATGAAGCCACTGTGCGGCGACCCGGCGGATCCGCGCAACCTTGGCGGGGACCACGGCCGCAGCCGGCGTCCCGTAGCGGTCCCCGGAGCGGGTCTTGACCTCGCAGAACACCAGACACGAACCGTCCCGGGCGACGATGTCGACCTCGCCCGCGGCGCACCGCCAGTTGCGGTCGACAATCTCCATGCCGCCGTCCAACAGATACCGGACGGCGGTGTCCTCCCCGAACCGCCCGAGCGCATCCTTGACCCGCATCGTCCGCTCCCGTCCACGGGCGACGGACGCGCCCGTGGAGATCAGAGTGGTCGACCGGTCAGCCCTTGGCGAGAAAAGATCACTTTCTGTGGACAACGTGCGTTCATCCACAGACCAGACCGCAGCCAGCCCGAAGCTGGACACAGCGGCCCTCAGAGCTCCGCTTTGGTCAGCTCCTCGACGTTGATGTCCTTGAACGTGACGACACGGACGTTCTTCACGAACCGCGCCGGCCGGAACATGTCCCACACCCACGCATCACGCAGGGTGAGTTCGAAGAAGACCTCGCCGGCGCTGTTGCGGACATCGATCTGGTAGTCGTTCGCCAGGTAGAAACGACGATCAGTCTCGATCACGTAAGAGAACAGACCGACGACATCGCGGTACTCGCGATAGAGCTGAAGCTCCATCTCGGTCTCGTACTTTTCGAGGTCTTCGGCGCTCATGCGCCCTCCGTCGCGCTGCGTAGCCCGGTCGGTGTCACGACGTCCTCCAGCCGCGACAGTCGTTCGCGGTACGCTCCTGCCACATTGACATACGACATCCGATGCTGTTCACACGGCCCGTAAGCAGCAAGAGCCGCGGCGTGTGCGGCCGTGACGTACCCCTTGTGCTGCGCAAAATCGTACTCGGGATACCCGGAGTGCAAGCCATCCATGATCCGATCCCTGGTCACCTTGGCGATGACGGACGCCGCTGCTACGCAGGCCACCACCTGGTCCCCCTTGAGCACTGCGGTGGAGCCGACTCCCAATCCCGCCACGGCGAACCCGTCGGTCAGGACATATCCGGGCCGCGCAACCAACCGGGCCACCGCGCGACGCATTCCGGTTGTGTTCGCCACATGTACACCCGCCACGTCGATCTCGGAGGCGTCGATCACGACGGTCGCCCAGGCCTGAGCGACGCCGAGTATGCCTTCGAACACCTGGTCACGCAGACGGGCGGACAGCCGTTTGGAGTCTGCCAGCGCACCGAGCCGGCGTGATCCACCCGTGGGAAGAATGACGGCCGCGACCACGAGCGGACCCGCGCACGCGCCACGGCCGGCCTCGTCAACCCCGGCAACGGGACCGAGCCCCCGGCGCCAGAGCGCACGCTCGTACCCCCACAGCCCGCCGTCACGTCGGATCGTCGCGCTGGCCGGGGTGAACGGCAGCGTGCGGTCGGGTTGGACGTCGCCGCCGACGGCGATCATCGTCGCCCCTGTCGTCACCCGGGCTCCTTCCCGACGGTGCTCGCCGTCCCGACGGTGCTCGCCGTCCCGACGGTGCTCGCCGCCGAGATGCGGCAACCCCGCCCAACGCCACCACGCCAGCCCCCGTCAGACCGGAGGCGGAGGCGAAAATGTTCGGCGGGGACAGAAATGCCACCCGACTCAGGGGCCATACCCGCACGAACGCGCGGCCGACGACCTTGCTTTCCGGGATTGTCCCATTCACCCGCGAATCCGACGACTCGCTGCGGTGGTCACCCATGACCCACAGCTCGCCGGCTGGCACTTTCACCGGAGCGAATTCGCGTCCGGACCCGGCCGGACTGTTTTCGTAGACGTACGGCTCATCGAGTGGCTTGTCGTTGACCGTCACCCGTCCCTGAGCATCACAACAGGCGACGGTGTCCCCACCCACGCCGATGACACGCTTGATGAAGTCCTTGTCGCTGGGGGCGCCGAGGCCGAGCACGCCCTGGACCGAGCGCACCGCACGGGAAACGATGTTGCTCGGCGGGTCGATCAGGGTCTCCGCCCGCTCAAAGCCGGTTCCGTCGCCGTTGAAGACGACAATCTCACCGCGGTGGACGTCCCTGAAGCGGTAGACGAGCTTGTTGACCAGAACCCGGTCGTTGACCAGCAGGGTCCGTTCCATCGAGACGGTCGGGATCCAGAACGCCTGGACGAGGAACGCCTTGATGACCAGCGCGAGCAGGAATGCCACCAGCACGAGGACGGGTAGCTCGCGGGCGAATGAACCCCTGCCGCCGCGACTGCCCCGGCCTCGGCCCAGGCCCAGACGCCCGCGCCGTGGGGTCGGCGCCGGTGCGGTCGGATCCGTCGCGACCCCCTGGGCGTCACCACTGGTCACGGGCTCCGCACTCACCACCGGGTCGGATGCCTCGGCCGGCAACGTCACGGCCTCTTCCCCGCGGCCGTTCGCCACGACGGGCCCAACAAGATCATGTGCAGCGTGGGCGGCTTCGCCGTCATGCCCCGTCTTCTGCCCGAAGCCGTCCTGCTGCTCCACGCCGTCCTGTTGCCCCAAGCCGTCATCGGGCGATCCCTGGCCACTGGCCGGAACAGAATTGTTCCAGCGCGCCGGAAGACTCTGCTCGGCTCCACTCACCGCGCCACCTCATGGGTTGGCCGATATCGGCCGAATTTGATGATCTTCACCGTGGTATCCGATCGGGACCGATCGCTGACCACCCTACGCGCACGGTCGGCCCCGGCGACGACACGGTGACGTAGAAACGACAACGCACGGCCAACGGCTGCGCCACTCCACGCAAAGTTCAGCGTCCAGCCGGCCGACGCTTTTCCTTGATCTTTGCAGCCTTGCCGCGCAACTCACGGAGGTAGTACAGCTTCGCTCGCCGCACATCACCACTGGTCACGATTTCGATCTTGGAGACGACCGGGCTGTGAACCGGAAAGGTTCGCTCAACCCCGACACCGAAACTGACCTTGCGGACCGTGAAGGTCTCGCGAACGCCACCGCCCTGCCGGCGGATCACAACGCCCTGGAAAACCTGGATGCGCTGGCGATTGCCCTCGACGACACGGACGTGGACCTTCAGGGTGTCGCCCGGCCAGAACTGCGGGACGTCGGTCCTCAGCGACGCGGCGTCGAGGCTGTCCAGGGTTTGCATGGCAGTCGCTTTCTCACGGGGATGACGGGGATGAATCGACTACGGTCCAACCGCCAAAGACGATCCACTCATCTGGATCATGATGCCACCCAGCAGACATTCGAACTGGGGCGGCGGACGGCCGGACACCGCATCCTACTGTGCCACACGACCAGCCGGGTCGGTGGCAGCCGGGTCGGTACCAGCCGGGTCGGTGCCAGCCGGGTAGGTGCCAGCCAACAGATCCGGCCGGCGGTGTGCGGTCCGCGCCACAGCCACCTCCCGGCGCCACCGGCTGATGGCGCCGTGATCACCGGAGCGCAGCACCGCGGGCACCTCGCGGTCGTGCCACACCGGTGGGCGGGTGTACACCGGCGGTTCCAGCAGCCCGTCGGCGAAGGAGTCGTCGGCAACGGACTCGGCGTTTCCCACCACACCGGGCAACAGCCGGATGACCGCCTCCAGTATCACCAGGGTGGCGACCTCTCCCCCGGCCAGCACGTAGTCACCGATCGAGATCTCGTCGTCGGCCCACTCCTCAATGACCCGCGCGTCGATTCCCTCATAGCGGCCACAACAGAACACCAGCCACGGTTGCGCGGCCAAGCCGCCGGCGTAAGCCTGGGTGAAGGGCCGGCCGACCGGGGTCGGGACGATGATCCGCGGTCGCCGGCCACCGGCCGCGCCCGATTCGCTCACCTCGGTCAGCGCCGCCCACCACGGTTCCGGCCGCATCACCATGCCCGGCCCCCCGCCATAGGGGGCGTCGTCAACGGTCCGGTGCACGTCGCTCGCCCACTGCCGGAGATCGTGCAGATGAACGTCGAGGATGCCCCGCTCACGCGCCCGGCCGACCAGCGACAGTTCCAGTGGGCTGAGATACCCGGGAAAGATAGTGATTATGTCAACACGCATAGTCACTCCAGGTCGAACAGGCCTGGCGGCGGGTCGACCACGCACCGGCCGTCGGACACCTCGACGCTGGGGACGAACTCGCGCACGAACGGCACGAGTACCTCCCCCCCGTCTGGGCAACCGACCGCGAGCAGCTCCCCGGCCGGTGTGTGGACCACATCGACAACCACACCGACGGCGGCGCCGTCCACGGTCACCACCTGGAGTCCGACGAGGTCGCGGTCCCACCACAGGTCGTCCGCGGCGTCATCGTCCTCGTCCGCAGCGGCACCGACGGCGTCGGGCGCAATGGTGAGGATCCGGCCACGCAGGGCTTCGGCGGCGCCGCGGTCATCGACCCCCTCGAACCGTACGAGCAGGCGCCCGGCGTGCCAACGCGACCCGGCGATCACCAACGGACCAGCGGCGGGGGTGTCGCCGTGAAACCGCGACCCCGGCGCGAAGCGTCGGTCCGGAACATCGGTCCGGACGTCGATCGTCACGTCCCCGCGGACGCCATGGGGACGCCCGATCCGACCGACGACGACCGGCGCATCGGCCGGGCTGCCCGAAGGCCGCCGACTACCGGTCGACGTCGACGACGTCGACACGCAGACCCCGACCTCCCACACCGGCCATGACCGTCCGCAGCGCGCGGGCGGTCCGCCCGCCGCGCCCGATTACCTTGCCGAGATCGTCGGGATGCACACGGACCTCCAGGGTCCGACCCCGGCGACCCGACTGCATGTCGACGCGCACATCATCGGGATGATCGACGATGCCCCGGACAAGATGCTCGAGCGCGGCCTCCAGCACTTACTGCCCCGCCGGAGTCGACGGCTCGGCCGCCGGCGCGCTCTGCTGCTGCTCGCCCGCGGGTGCGTCGTCCGTAGCCTTCTTGGCCTTCTTCGGGGTGGTGGCGGGCTTGTCGCCGAGACCCGCGGCTGCCCGGGCCGCAGCCTGGAAGATCTCCCGCTTGTCTGGCTTGGGAGCCGCAACCTTCATCGGCGGTGGCGCCGGCAGACCCTTGAACTTCTGCCAGTCACCGGTGACCTTGAGGATCGCGAGCACCGGCTCGGTCGGCTGAGCGCCCACACCGAGCCAGTACCCGGCGCGTTCGCCGTCCACCTTGATGATGCTCGGGTCGGACTTGGGGTGATACTGCCCGATCGCCTCGATGACCCGTCCGTCTCGCTTGGTACGGGCATCCGCGATGACGATGCGGTAGTGCGGCTCGCGCATCTTGCCGAGACGCTGAAGTTTGATCTTGGTTGCCACGATTGTCGAACTGCTCCAGACGTACGTCAGTAGCCACTGGAATGCCACGGTGGGGACGCGGAACACCGGCAGCTGGGTTTTCGGAGCGTCAAAGCGGCGGAGAGGGCCACCGCGACGACGCCGATGGTGAGGAACCCATGTCGTTCCCATAGTTTGCCAGATCGCGAGCGCCGATACGCCCCCGGGCCGGTGGACACTGCCCGGAGCATGTCAACGCTGTCTGCCGCGACCCCGCCCGGGCGGTGGCCCCCCCGGTGGCAAACCGCTGCCACGCATCAGGGCGGACAGGTCGGGCAGGGCCGCATCACCAGGCCCGGCCGGCGGGCCGCCGGGTAGGCCGCCCGGTGTGGCGCCCGGTGTGGCGCCCGGTGTGGCGCCCGCGCGCCGCGCCTGCGCTGCGGCCTCCTGCGCCTGCGTCTGCGCGGCGCGTGCGGCCGGATTGCCCTTGCGGTTCGCGCCCTTTCCCTTCTTGCCCGCCTTGCGGTTGGCCGCGCCCCGGCCGCTCTGCCCACCGCCGGGCAACCCCATACCGCCGGTCATCTTCTTCATGACCTTGCGCGCCTCGGCGAACCTGTCGAGCAGCTGGTTGACCTCGGTGACGGTGACGCCGGAACCTCGGGCCACCCGAGCCTTGCGGGACGCCTGGAGAATCCGCGGGTCGTGGCGCTCAGCCGGGGTCATCGACCGGATGATCGCAACCACCCGGTCGACGTCGCGTTCACCGATCTGGGACAACTGCTCCTTCATCTGCCCCATCCCGGGCAGCATTCCGAGCAGGTTGGCGATCGGGCCCATCTTGCGGACGGCGAGCATCTGGTCGAGGAAATCCGACAGGGTGAACTCCGAGGCGGCCATCTTCGCCGCCATCGCCTCGGCCTGATCGGCCTCGAAGGCCTTCTCCGCCTGCTCGATGAGGGTGAGAACGTCGCCCATTCCCAGAATGCGCGACGCCATCCGCTCGGGGTGGAAGACGTCGAAGTCCTCCAGCGCCTCACCGGTCGACGCGAACATGATCGGCCTGCCGGTCAGGTGCGCGACCGACAACGCGGCGCCACCGCGGGCGTCGCCGTCGAGCTTGGTGAGCACGACCGCACTGAAACCGACGCCGTCGGCGAAGGCCTGCGCGGTGGTGACGGCGTCCTGGCCGATCATCGCGTCGACGACAAACAGGATCTCGTCCGGCGACGTGACATCCCTGATGTCCGCCGCCTGCCGCATCATCTCGACGTCCACGCCGAGACGGCCGGCGGTGTCGACGACCACCACGTCATGGTGACGACGCCGCGCGTGTTCCACAGCGGCACGCGCGACCGCGACCGGGTCGCCCACCCCGTTGCCGGGCTCGGGCGCGAAGACGTCGACCCCGGCCCGGGCGGCCACGACCTGAAGCTGGGTGACCGCGTTCGGACGTTGCAGGTCGGCGGCGACCAGCAGTGGCGTGTGCCCCTGGGCCGCAAGCCACCGGCCGAGCTTGCCGGCGAGCGTCGTCTTGCCGGTGCCCTGCAGGCCGGCGAGGAGGATGACGGTGGGAGGCGCCTTGGCGAACCGCAGGGTCGCGGTGCCGCCGCCCAGGATCGCGATGAGCTCTTCGTTCACGATCTTGATGACCTGCTGGGCCGGGTTCAGCGAGGCCGAGACCTCCGAACCCATCGCCCGCTCACGCACGGCTTCGATGAAGGCCCGGACCGCCGGCAACGCGACGTCGGCCTCCAGCAACGCCACCCGGATCTCCCGGGCGGTCGCATTGATGTCAGCCTCGGACAACCGCCCCTTGCCGCGGAGCGACGAGAAAGCCTTGTCGAGGCGGCTGGACAGGGTGTCGAACACGCGCACACTCCGAGATCGCTGGCGAACCGCAGCTCTCAGGGTACGCACCGGGACAGCGCTGCGGACAGCCCGACGAGGTACGCCCACACGGTGATCACGGTGCAAACCTGCAGCGATCACCGCCCTCCCCATCGAGGACGGCGGGTACACCTCGCCGGACATCACGGCCCGGCCACCGGGTCCGGCCGGGTCCGAACCCCACCTTGGCACTGTAGGTCGCCGCGACGCCGGGTGAAAGAGACTCCCCGTGGCCACAGCGTGGGCCCCGACGACGCTCTGTCAGGGGTGCCCCGGTCAGTTCGCCGGATCCCCCAGCAGCGCGTCGACGAATGCCTCCGGATCGAACGGCGCGAGGTCGTCGGGCCCTTCCCCGAGACCGACCAGCTTCACCGGCACGCCGAGTTCCCGCTGGACCGCGATCACGATGCCACCCTTGGCGGTCCCGTCGAGCTTGGTGAGCACGATGCCCGTGATGTCCACCGCCCGGGTGAACACCCGGGCCTGTTCCACGGCGTTCTGCCCGGTCGTCGCGTCGAGGACGAGCAGAACCTCGTCCACGGGACCGATCTTGGTCACCACACGTTTGATCTTGACGAGCTCGTCCATGAGCCCGGCCTTCGTGTGCAGGCGCCCGGCTGTGTCCACCACCACGGCGTCCGCTCCGACACCGATCCCTCGTTTGGCGGCCTCGAAGGCGACCGACGCCGGATCTCCACCCTCGGCCCCGCGCACCGTCTGCGCGCCGACCCTGCTCCCCCACGTCTCCAGCTGGTCGGCGGCGGCGGCCCGGAAGGTGTCGGCCGCGCCCAGCACCACCGTGCGGTCGTCCGCCACCAGCAGACGGGCAATCTTTCCGCAGGTCGTGGTCTTGCCGGTGCCGTTCACCCCGACAACGAGGATGTTCGCGGGCCGGCCGTCCGCGGCCGCGTGCAGCGTGCGGTCCATGCTGGTACCGATCTGGGCGAGCAGCTCGTCCCGCAGCAGCGCACGCACATCCGCAGGCCGCCGGGCGCCGAGAACCTTGACCTTCGTGCGCAGCGACGCGACCAGCTCCTGGGTAGGTATCACGCCCACATCGGCGACCAGCAGGGTCGTCTCGACGTCGTCCCAGGCCTCGTCATCAAGGTTGTCCCGGGACAACAGCAGCAGAAGGCCGCGGCCCAGGCTGTTCTGGGACCGCGCGAGCCGTTCCCGCAGGCGGACCAACCGGCCCGCGGCCGGGGCCGGTACCTCCAGTTGGGCTTCCCGTTCGAGTTCCAGTTCGTACAGTTCGGCCTCGGCCTCAGCCTCGGGGATATCGACGGTCTCGACCGTCCGCCGGGGTGTGTCCCGTGGGATCTCGGCGTCGTCACCCACCCCGGGCCGGTAGTCCACGCCCGGATGCGGCCGGGCGCGGGTGGGCGGGATTCGACGTCGGCGCCGGGTGCCCAGCACCAAGCCGGCGGACGCGACAAGACCGAACACGACGATCGCGATGATGATGAGGACGTACTCCACGCCTCCGATCCTGACAGACCAGACGGTGGCTTACTCAGGCCGAAGCGTGTTCAGGCCGAAGCGCGTTCCCGGAGCCGCTGACTGATCACCGTGGTGACTCCGTCCCCACGCATCGACACACCGTAGAGCGCGTCCGCGATCTCCATCGTCCGTTTCTGGTGGGTGATGATAATCAACTGAGATTTCTCCCGCAGACCTTCCAACGCCTCCAGCAGCCGACCGAGGTTGCGGTCGTCAAGAGCGGCCTCAACCTCGTCCAACACGTAGAAGGGCGACGGCCGGGCGCGAAAGATCGCGAGCAGCAGGGCGATCGCCGTCAGCGAACGCTCACCGCCTGACAACAGCGACAGACGCTTGACCTTCTTGCCCGGTGGCCGCGCCTCCACCTCGATTCCGGTGGTGAGCATGTCATCGGGATCGGTGAGCACGAGCCGGCCCTCACCACCGGGGAACAGCGTCGCGAAAACGATCTCGAACTCACGCGCCGTGTCCTCGAACGCCGCGCGAAAGACATCCCGAACCCGCTCGTCGACCTCGGCGACGACCAGCAGAAGATCACGACGGGTGTTCTTGATGTCGTCGAGCTGCGTCGACAGGAACGACGCACGCTCCGTCAGCGCCTCGAACTCCTCAAGCGCGAGCGGGTTGACCTTACCCAGCCGGGCGAGTTGCCGTTCGGCCGCGACCGCCCGCGCCGACTGCTCGGCCCGATCGAACGCGACGGTCTCGCCGTCGGGGGTGTCCGGCGGCACGGGCACGTGCGGTCCGTACTCGTTGACAAGATCGTCGGCTGCGATGCCGTGCTCCTCGAACGCCTTGGTCTCCAGCGTCTCCACCCGCAGGCGCTTCTCCGCGCGGGCGAGCTCGTCGCGATGGACGTCATCGCGCAGCGCGGCAAGCTCGGCGGCCCGTGTCCGGACCTGTTCGCGGACCGCGGTCAGATCGGACTCGGTCTGCCGGCGAAGCGCGTCGACGCGTCGGCGTTCGGTGTCGGCGGCGACCAGGGAGTGCTCCAGTGCCGCGAGGGCGTGACCGGCGGCGTCGGCCACGGCCGCGGCAACGGTCGCCTGCCGCTCCCGGATCTCCCGTCGCCGGGCCGCCGCCAGCCGCGCGGCCCGTTCGTTCGCGGCGGACCGCACCAGCGCGTCCGCACGGCCGGCCAGCGCCCGGGCCCGTTCCTCGCTGGTACGCACCGCGAGGCGGGCCTCGACCTCCTCGCCACGCACGGCCGCGGTCGCGGCGGCAAGCCGGTCCCGCTGCTCCGGTGACCTCTCCCCGACGTCGGGTTCCGACGATGTCGCGGCCAGCGTCGCCTCCAGCTCGGCCAGAGCGCCGTATGCCTGGTCACGGGCGGTTTCAGCCTGTATCCGGACGCGTTCGAGACGTTCGACCTCCGCGGCCCCCGACCGGTTCACCCGCTCCAGTTGGGACAGCTGCTCGGACAACGCCCGGTAGCGGGCGTCCGCGCCGTGCAGCGCCGCCGACGCGTCGTCGATCCCGCCGCGGGCCCGTTTCACCTCCTCGCCTGCCGCGGCAATGGCCCCACGGGCACGTTCACCGTCAGCGGCGGCCTCAAGCATCCGGGACTCCGCCTCGTCCGCCGCGGCCCGCAGCTCCAGCAGGGAGGGCGCGCGTGCGCTGCCACCGATGGCGAATCCGGGCCCGATCACGTCACCGGACCGGGTGACCGCCCGGATGCCGGGATACGCGCGGACGAGGTCAAGGGCGACCGCGAGGTCGGCGACAACCATGGTGGCGGCAAGCAGCCGCGCCACCCCCGCGGCATAGCGCGGGTCACTGACCCGGACGAGGTCCGCGGCCCGAACCCCACCGCGACGCGCGTCAGGTGGCATGGCCGCGGTGGGATCTGCACCGGGCGCCCCAACGCCGGACCCGTCAGCACCGGACCCGTCGACGACGAGCAGTGCCGCCCGCCCCGCGTCGACCGCGCGCAGCCACTCGAACGCGGCGCTGACATCCTCGACGGCGCCGACCGCCACGGCGTCGGCGGCCGGACCCAGTACGGCTGCGACGGCGGCCTCGGCCCCCGGCTCGACCGTCAGCACAGCCGCAAGGCGGCCCAGGACACCGGTGGGTCCCGTGGGTCCCGTGGGTCCCGTGGGTCCGTCCGGCTGGGCGGCAGCGGCGTCCAGCAGCGCGGCAGCGCCGTCCTTCGGCGTCAGCGACAGGGTGAGAGCCTCTCGCCGGGCCTGCCAGGAGGCCCGATCGCGTTCCGCGGAACGCTCCTGCGAACGCAGACTCTCCAACCGCGTTGTGGCCTCGGCATGGACCGCCACGGCCTCGGCGTGCCTCGACGCCAGCTCGGAGCGGGTCGTCTGGATCCGCGCGAGCTCCGAGCTCACAGTGACGCGCTGCTCGCTCGTTTCGCCGCCGCGGTATCGAGCGGCGTCCACCGCCTCGGACATCCGGACGATCTCAGTTTCGGCGCTGCTGGCACGGGACCGCGCGGCCTCCACCCGTCCGGCCAGCCGGGCCAGGTTCTCCCGCCGGCTCGACGCCTCTCGCGCGGCAGCGATGAGCGCCTTTTCCTCACCGGCCAGCGCGGCTTCAAGCTCGGACCGGCGGGCGACGACCTCAGCGAGACTGTCGCGATCGGCATCCAACCGCACACCGAGAGCATTCTCCTGCTCCCGGACGGCCGCCGCCTCCTGTTCCAGCTGTTCGGGGTCTCGCCCACCGCGAGGTTCCTCCGCGCCGGAGCGCAGCAGCCGGACCCGTTCGGCGGCAAGTGACCGGGTACCCCGGATGCGTTCCCGCAGGGAGGCCAGGGCATGCCACACCTCGCCTGCGGCGACGGCCTGGGGGGTCACCGCGGCAAGCTCGGCCTCCAGGACCTGCTCACGCTGCTGACCGTCGGTATGGGCACGCCCGGCCGTGGCGAGACGGCTCCGCAGCGCTTCTTCGTCCCTGATGTCGGACGCGATGCCACCACGCGCCGTGACGATGTCGTCGGCCAACAGGCGCAGCCGCGAGTCACGCACCGCCGCCTGGATGACGCCGGCCTTGCGGGCGATTTCCGCCTGCCGACCCAGCGGACCCAGCTGGCGCCGCAGTTCGGCGGACAGGTCGGTCAGGCGAGTGAGATTGGCGGCCATCGCCTCCAGCTTGCGCAGGGCTTTTTCCTTGCGCTTGCGGTGCTTGAGGACACCGGCAGCTTCCTCCACAAAGGCGCGCCGGTCCTCCGGACGGGCGTGCAATACCGCGTCCAGCTGGCCCTGACCGACGATGACGTGCAGCTCACGGCCGATTCCGGAGTCGCTCATGAGCTCCTGGATGTCCAGCAGCCGACACGTGCTCCCGTTGATCGTGTATTCGCTCTCACCACTACGGAACATCAGGCGACCGACCGTCACCTCGCTGTAGTCGATGGGCAGGGCGCCGTCGGTGTTGTCGATGGTGAGCAGAACCTCGGCACGGCCCAGTGGTGGGCGCGACGGTGTGCCGGCGAAGATGACGTCCGACATCGTCCCGCCACGCAGTGCCTTCGCACCCTGCTCGCCGAGTACCCATGCCATCGCGTCGACGACGTTGCTCTTACCGGAGCCGTTCGGCCCCACAACGCAGGTGATGCCGGGTTCGAGGTGCAGGGTCGTCGAACTCGCGAACGACTTGAAACCCCGCAGGGTGAGGCTCTTGAGATGCACCTGTCTCCGGAGCTGTCGGAGTGGACGCGGGCCGCTGGCACCGACGGACGATCAGACAGCAACGATACCGCCCGCCAGGCGCCTGATTCGGCGAATGGGGCCCTGGCAGCACGAAGGGACGTTCCCCACAAGGAGAAACGTCCCTTAACTCCCGCTACGGATTCGGGAGGATCAGGTCAGCGCGGGCTCTGCTTCAAGCGCGCGAAGTTCGTCAGAGACATCAACGCCTTCAAGTGCATCGTTAAGAGCACGGGAACGCGCGAGCTCATCTTCCAGTTCTGCTACACGTGCACGAAGTCGGCGTACCTCATACGACAAACGAATATCGTTGCCAGAGCCGACGTGGCCGAAAAGGGCCTTCGCCATGATGGTGGTCCTCCACGATGAGTGACCGAGCGGGTGCGGGGCGCGCTGCGACCTGGTCGATGGAACCGAAACAGATCACACGACGCGCCAGACAATGAACTCAGGATCGCACGCCAAGTGGCCGAAAGTCAAGACGATGCCATACCCCGGCGGCAGCCGATGGCATTTTGTCGAGATGAGGACACCTCGTCGTCGGCTGGTCGTCGGCTGGTCGCCAGCCGATCGTCAGCTGGTCCTCGGCGGGCCGTCGGCCGACCGGTCGTCGATCCGGCTCATTTCCGGGTGAAATTTGACAGATCGCCCTGTGCGTGCGACCAGGAGAAGGTCACCTGGGTCGTCACACCCGGCGTATGGCCGGCCCGCAGCATCTCCAGCAGCGCCTGGCATGCCGCTCGCGGGCCCTCCACGACGACCTCGACCCGACCATCGGTGAGATTGGTCGCCGAGCCCACCAGACCGAGCCGCCGCCCGCGGGACCGGACATAGGCCCGAAAGCCAACCCCCTGAACCGTTCCTGACACCCACGCCGTCAGGCGGGCCGGCGGGCCGGACCCGGCCGACGTATCATGATCATCACGATCTGCCGGCTCTACGGGAACATCGCGCATAGGCACGATAGGGTACCGAGCCATTGTGGATACCATGCCTTCTCCTCGATCCCGTCGGTTCCGGGTGCGCCTTCCCCGCAGCCGGCATGCCATGATGATATTGGTCAGCGCCATCGTCATCCCGGCGACACTGTCGCTCACCGGCTGCGGCCAAAGTGTTCGGCAGGACGCCGGCATCCTGCCGGTGCCCCAGGCCAGCACCCAGGGCCTCCGCAGTGCCACACCGGCACCGGCGCCAGCCGCCCCAACCGAGATCATCGAGCCGGGCTACGCCCCACCCCGCACCTCCGGTCCCACTCAGACCGCGGTACCGAACATCCCCGGCGGCAAGTTGTAAAGAACGTTTCCCCCGGAATGCGGCTCCGCCGCCGTCCGGGGGAAGCTACCAACGGGCGCTTCTCGGCCGTGGCTGACAGCGTGGGCAGGTGAAACTCGACCGATTCATGAAGGCGTCCCGGCGGACCGGCGTCTGGCATCGCGAGCACGGCTGGCCGGTCCGCCCATAGACCTCAAGCGAGCGGTCGAACAGGCCGCTCACACCGTTGACCGACACGTAAAGCGAGTCGAAGGACGTCCCGCCCGCGCGCAGCGCCGCGACGAGGACCTCACGTGCCGCGTCCAACAACCGGCCGAGCTCACCGCGGGTCAGGGTCTCGGTCGGACGCGCATAGTGCAGTCGCGCCCGCCACAGGGATTCGTCGGCATAGATGTTGCCGATGCCGCTGACCAACTTCTGATCAAGTAACGCGCGTTTGATTCCGGTCCGGCGCCGGCCGATGGCCGCGATGAACCCGGCATCGGAAAAGCCCGGGTCGAGGACATCCAGTGCGATATGCGCGATCGGCTCCGGGACACCCGCGCCGGTGGGGACGACCGCGAGACCGCCGAAGGTGCGCTGATCGACGAATCGCAGTTCCCGACCGGCGTCGGAGAACGTGAAGCGGATTCGGAGGTGGGTCTCGGGGGGTTTGTCCGCGGGCACCACCAGAAGCTGACCACTCATCCCGAGATGACCGAGCAGCGCCATGGCGCCGCCGAGCTCCAACCACAGATATTTCCCGCGCCGACGCGCGGCGACGATCGTGTGGCCCGCAAGCACCGCCGCGAAGTCAGCGGCCCCCGCGGCATGACGCCGTACCGCCCGGGGGTGCGCGACCGCGACGGTCGCAATCGTCCGACCGACCAACGCCCGTTCAAGACCGAGCCGGACGACTTCGACCTCGGGAAGCTCGGGCATCGCGACGCGCTCGACGGCCGGTCAGCGGTTACCCGTGCGCACCGGCGTGTCGGATCGGCCGTCCACCGGATCGCCGTCCACCGGATCGCCGTCCACCGGATCGCCGTCACGACTCGACTCGTCTGGGTCACGCGGGTCGGCCGACCGTTCCTCCAACGTCTGGAAGGCCGCGGCGGCGGCACGCTGCTCGGCCTCCTTCTTGCTCCCGCCATCACCGTGGCCGAGGACTTCCCCGGCCACGACTGCGCGGGCGACGAACCGCTTGGCATGGTCCGGTCCGAACTCGTCCACCTCGTACTCGGGCGGGCCCAGCAACAGCAGTGCGGTCCGTTCCTGCAACGAGGTCTTCCAGTCCAGCCCGGCACCCCGACCGGCGGCCACGTCCAGCAGCGGGTCGAACAGGCGGTGGACGAACTCGGACGCGACCTGCAGGCCGCCCAACCCACCGGTCGACAGGTACACCGCGCCGATCAGCGCCTCCAGGGTGTCGGCGAGGATGCTCGCCTTGTCCCGACCTCCGGTGCTCTCCTCACCGCGGCCCAGCAGCAGGTACGGGCCGATGCCGTGCTCCCCCAGAGCACGGGCGACCTCGGCGAGGGCACGCATGTTGACCACGGACGCGCGCTGTTTGGCGAGCTGCCCCTCGGGCAGGTCCGGATGGCGGTGGAACAGGGCGTCGGTGACGACAAGACCCAGGACGGAGTCGCCGAGGAACTCCAACCGCTCGTTGGTCGGCAGGCCACCCTGCTCGTAGGCGTAGGAGCGGTGCGTGAGAGCCCGTTCGAGCAGGTCGACGTCGACCGGAACACCGAGGGCGGTCACGAGGCCGTCCCTGGGCGCCGGCAGCGCCACGCCGCGGGTCATGCCGACAACCCGGCGCGGACCCGGCGGTGCGTGACGAGGTCGGCGAGGGCCGCGCGCTGGTGGCACACCCAGCCGGCCCGGTCCGCGGCGGACGCATCGGCAATCGCGAACGCGACTCCCGCCGCGGTCTGGCCGGACCGACCATCCACTACGACCACGATCCCGTCGACACCAACCACGAATGTCCCCTCCCGCAGATGCCACCCCGGCGACGCTCGCGGTAGCTGACCAACAGGCGCTGGCTGACCGACAGCCTGCACAACCGCCCGCAGACCCGATACCAGGACCGCCCCGGTGAAACCGTCACTGACCACGACGTCAGCCTCGCCACCGGCCACGACCGTGGCTGCACCGACGCCACCGACGAAGTCGAGCCCCAGCTCGGTGATGAGTTCACCGGCGTTCATCAACACACCGGTGCCCCCACGCGATCGGTCCGGATGAGCCGGCGGGGCCGGATGGCCCGGATCCGCGGACAGCAGCCCGATCCTGGGACGCGCCACCTGTAGGCAGATTGTGGCGTAGACCGATCCGGTGACCGCACACTGGGTGAGCTGGTCGGCGCTGATGCCGGCGTCGGTGACCGCGCCCGCATCCAGCAGGACCGCCGCCCCGGGCGAAGCGTCGACGACCACGGCAAGCGCAGGCCTGCTGGCCCCGGGAAGCGGACCGAGGGTGAACGCCGCCGCGGCCACAGCCGCGGCCGCCGGACCAGCCGACACCATCGCGTCGACGGCACCATCCCTGATCAGGCGGGCCGCGACCCGCACCGTGGCGTCCCGCCTCGACCGCACCGCACGGACGGCGTCCGCGTCGGGACCGACCGCATGGGACGCCTCGACGATCCGCAGCCGGTCCCCGCTTTCCAGACCGTACGCGCGCATCAGCGGCTCGGCGGTCCGGGCCGGGCCGACCAGGCTGACAGCCAAGGTCGGGTCAGCGACGAGCGCACGCCGCACGCCGTCGACGACCGATGCCGGTGCGCCATCACCACCGAGTAGATCGACCGCTACGTGTGTCACACCACTTAGACGTCGATGACCTGTCGATCGTTGTACCGGCCGCAGGTCGGGCAGACCGTGTGCGGCCGGACCACGTGACCACGCGGGCACGTGGCCAGGGCTGGGACCTTCGCTTTCCACTGGGCCCGCCGGGAGCGGGTGTTGCTGCGCGAGGTCCGACGCTTCGGGACGGCCACTAGTCCTTCTCCTTATTATCGATCGCTGCCGGGTTCTCGACCTGCGATGGGTTCTCGACCAGCGATGGCAGTGCTGCCCACCGAGGGTCGACCCGTTCATGGGTATGGTCGGGCTCAAGGTCGTCCAGTCGCGCTCCGCAGTCAACGCACAGACCAGCGCAGTCCGGCCGGCAGCAGGGCGACAGCGGCAGGCTGAGTACCAGTGCGTCACGCAGCGCCGGCACGAGATCGAGATGGTCGTTGACGACCTGTTGGCAGTCGTCATCATCGGCGTTGTCCACGACCCTGTCCGGGTAGTAGAACAATTCTCGGATGTCGACCGTCGCCTCGTCCTCGAACGGGTCGAGGCAACGCGAGCACTCACCCGCCAACGGCGTGGACGCAGTGCCGCTGACGAGCACACCTTCCATCACGGCTTCCAGCCGGAGGTCCAACTCGATGAGCGCGCCCGGCGGGACATTGATCATTTCAGTCCCCAGCCCCGCGGGTGCCGGCACCCGGGTCACGACGTGCTTCATCGAACCCGCGCGACGGCTCAGCTCGCGAATGTCGAGCACGAGCGGACCACGGGGGCTCCGGCGGCGCGATGGCGGCACGGTCATGGGTGGAGTGTCTGTAGTTGCCACGAAAATACTGGATTCACAATTCTCGAACGTCACAGGTTGCTTGAACGTCACAGGTTGATGATTCAGGTACGCGCAGATCCGGTTGTTCGTCAATCCGGTTGTTCGTCAAGCCGGCTGCCCGCCAATCCGACACAGACTACCAGTCTATCCGATCGTCCAGACTGGCAGCGATTCGATCATCGCGGTCCCGCGGGCCGGGCGGCGGGGGGGCCAATCGTGCGCGGCCACGGGTAACCGAGGCCAGAGTCCTGGACAGGATCACCTCGAAGGCCGCCAGCTTCCCGTCGACATAGGTGTCGAACTCCGACCGCGCGGCATCCGCCGCGTCCCGCGCCTGGGTCAGCATCTGCTCGGCCTCGGCCTCGGCCCGGCGGACGATGTCGGTGTCGGTGGCGATCCGGTGCCGCTCCCGGCGTGCGTCGTCGAGGATGCCGTCCCGCTCAGCCAGAATTCGCCTGGCCTGGGCGATCTCCGCCGGCAGTTGACCGCGCAGGTCCTCCAGCGCGGTCAGCAGCTCGGTACGGTTGAGGATGCAGGACGCCGACAGCGGGATTCCCCGCGCATCAAGGACCATGGCGACAATCGCCTCGAGGGCACCATGGAGATCTGCCATAGGCGGCAGACTATGACGGTACGCCCTCCATTACCGGGAGTGACACGGCTACTGCGCGAGACGCTCGCGCAACTGTTTGAGCACGAGGTCCGGCACCAGCCCCGACACGTCCCCGCCGTAGGTCGCGACCTCCTTGACCAGGCTTGACGACAGGAAGGCGTACTGCGGGTTCGTGCTCATGAACAGGGTTTCGACGCCCGCGAGCGAGTGGTTCATCTGCGCCATCTGCAGCTCGTAGTCGAAGTCGCTGACGGCCCGCAGGCCCTTGACGATGGCCTGGATACCGCGGGCGCGGCAGAAGTCGACGAGCAGGCCGTGGGAGGACTCGACCACCACGTTGGAATGCTCGCGCGCCGCCTCACGGATCAGCTCGATCCGCTCGTCCACCGTGAAGAGGTTGGCCTTGTTCTTGTTGATGAGCACGGCTACGACAACCTCGTCGAAGAGCCGGCTGGCACGACCGATGATGTCAAGGTGACCATTGGTGACCGGGTCGAAGGAACCGGGACAGACAGCCTTTCTCATGATCCAGAACCGTACCAGAGGACCCCCTCGCCGTACGTCCGATTACGTACAGTAACCATGCCATCCGGCCACCCGGGCGGCTCGCTGCGGCGCGATCGCTCCACCACGCACAGACCATCCGGATACAGCCAGGAATGGGAATGCAGGCGAGTAAGCACGGTCGTCAACGCTACGTCAGAAAGATTATACGGAGGGTCTAGAAACACCACGTCGAAAGCATGCCCCGGTGTGGCCTCCACCACACGTTGGACGGGTTGGCAGACGATCTCCGCACCGACGAGCCCGAGGGTCGCCGCGTTCGCGCGCAGCGTCCGCACGGCAACCTGCGACTGATCGACCAGCAGGGCGTGGCAGGCCCCCCTCGACAGCGCTTCGAACCCGACCGCGCCACTGCCGGCATAGAGATCGGCGAACCGCGCGCCGCGCAACTCCACTATCGACGCAAGCGTGTTGAACAGACCTTCCCGCGCCCGGTCGGATGTCGGACGGGTCCGCTCCCCCGGCGGCACCCGGATGGGCCGCCCGCGTGCGACACCGCCG
This sequence comes from Protofrankia sp. Cas8, assembly GCF_963555845.1. NCBI lineage: Bacteria > Bacillati > Actinomycetota > Actinomycetes > Frankiales > Frankiaceae > Protofrankia > Protofrankia sp. Cas8. Next base: position 33,786 of record NZ_CAUVXI010000027.1, read on the forward strand.
ATGATCCTGGTCAACCCTTCTCCAGATACGCGGCTGTGGTCTCGTCGAGCGTCGCCGCGAGCGCCGCGGCCAGGCCCGGATGCGCCGACAGTTCCGGATCAGCGCGTACCAGGGCGGTAGCCTCGTCCCGCGCGGACAGGATGAGGTCCTCATCCTTGAGCAGCTCCAGCAGGCGCAGGGCCCGGCGGCCACCGGACTGGGCCGCGCCCAGCACGTCGCCCTCGCGCCGCTGCGCGAGGTCCAGCCGGGCGAGCTGCGCACCGTCGGAGGTGGCAGCCACCGCGGCCAGACGCTCCCAGGCGGGCGACCCAGGCTCGGCGTCGGTGTACAGCAGGCACCATCCCGGCGCGCTGCCACGCCCAACCCGGCCGCGCAGCTGGTGCAGCTGGGATATGCCGAAACGGTCGGCATCGGCCACGACCATCACGGTCGCGTTGGGCACGTCGACCCCGACCTCGATCACTGTGGTGGCCACGAGAACATCGATGTCCCCCGCTGCGAACCTCGTCATGACCCGGTCCTTGTCCTCCGGGTGCAAACGGCCGTGCAGCGCGGCGACCCGGAGCCCGGCAAGCTCCACATCCCGCAGCGCGGGGAGCACATCGAGAACGGCGGCACTCGGCCGGCGCCCGCCCTCGGTCGCGCCGTCGGCAGTGGCGTCGGCGTCGGGGCCAGCGGGGTCGGCGTCGGGGTCGGGGCCAGCGGGGTCGGGGTCGGCGGGGTCCTCGCCGATCCTCGGGCAGACGACGTATGCCTGATGGCCGACGGCGACCTCATCCCGGATGCGGCCCCACATCCGGTCCGTCCAGACCTCGTTGGCCGCGGGCACGACGAAGGTGGCGATCGGCGAGCGGCCGGCGGGAAGCTCGGTCAACGTGGAGACTTCCAGATCACCGAAGACGGTCATCGCGACCGTGCGCGGGATCGGCGTGGCCGTCATCACCAACAGGTGCGGCGGGCGGTCGGACCGGGACCGCAGCACGTCCCGCTGCTCGACCCCGAAACGGTGCTGCTCGTCCACGACCACCAGAGCGAGGTCGCGGAAGGTCACCGATTCTTCGAGGAGCGCATGCGTGCCCACCACCAGACCGGCGCTGCCGTCCGCCACGGCCGCGAGCGCCTCGCGCCGCGCCCTCAACCCGAGGGAACCCGTCACCAGGGCGATCCTGGTCGCACCCGGCGCGGCATCGAGTTCGCCGGCCCGCCCCAACGGACCGAGCAGGTCACGCAGGCTGCGCAGATGCTGGGCGGCGAGCGTCTCGGTGGGCGCCAGGAGTACCGCCTGACCGCCCGCGTCGACGGCGGTGAGCATGGCCCGCAACGCCACCACCGTCTTGCCGGAACCGACCTCACCCTGCAGCAGCCGGTGCATGGGGAACGGCCGGGCGATCTCGGTCGCGATGGTCTCGCCGACCGTGCGCTGCCCGGCGGTCAGCGCAAACGGCACTGTCGCGTCGAACGCGGCCAGCAGGCCGTCGGGCCTGGCGTGCCGTGCGGTCGCCGCGGTCTGCTCGTTGTCGAACCGACGCTGCGCGAGCGCGACCTGCAGGATGAGAGCCTCGTCCCACTTGAGCCGGGCCCGGCCGCGAGTGACGTCCGCCCACGATGACGGCTGGTGAACCAGACTGTAGGCGTCGAGCAGCCCGACCAACCGGTGCTCGGACCGGATGGCCGCGGGGAGCGGATCCTCGATCTCGGTGAGATCGGAGAGGACCATCCGCACGCACTTGGCGATCGTCCAGTTGGGGATCTTCATTGCCGACGGATAGATCGGGACGAGGCCGCCGGCAAAGCCCTCCGCGCCGTCGCACCCCTGCGCATCGGCGATCTCGGCGTCGAGCAGTTGCACCTCGGGATTGGTCAGCTGCCGCCGACCGCGGAACTCCTCCACCTTGCCGGCGAACAGCGCGGTGACGCCGCTGCGCAGGTCGCGCGTCTGCCGGACCTGATTGAAGAACACCACCAGCAGGCTGTGCCGGCCGTCGGTCACGGTGACGGTCAGCATGGAACGCCGGCGCTCCCGCATCGGACGCCGCTCTGCGTTGACGACCTGCGCCTGCACGGTCACCACCTCCCCGACCGTCAGGTTCGCGAGATCGGTCAGCTCGCCGCGTTCCTCATAGCGGCGGGGCAGATGCGCGAGCAGGTCGCCGGCCGTCTCCAGGCCGAGGGCATCGGCGAGCATGATCGCCGTTTTCTCTCCCAGCACGTCCCGAAGCCGCGTCGTCTGGTCGATCACACCCTCGATCCTGCCCGACGGCACCGACAACTTTGCGACCCCACACCCACTTGAATCCGTCCGGGACAATCGCCGACCGGCTGTCGCGAAGGTCACATACCGTCCATTCTGGTCGTAGGCCAAAAAGGACCGCAAAAATGTAACAATCAGTGATGAGAGGCCGCTGGAATGTCACAGACCGTTCCGAGCCCACATGGTCTTCCGTTCCCCGTGCAGCCCCGTCTCCCCGGCGATCCCGAACCAGATCTCGAGCTCTACCGCCTCACCCACCGGGCGATCGTGCGCGAGGCCAGTGAGCTGGCCACGCTCGGGCGACGACTGGCGAGGGACGGCAGCCCGTTCACGGCCCGGCAGGCGCGCACCCTGCGGACGTTCGCCCGGGTGTTCGTCGATGACCTGCACCGCCACCACCGGGCCGAGGACGAGCTCGGCTGGCCTCTCATCAGCGCCTGCGCACCGGACTGCCCCGACCTCACGCCGTTGACCCGCGACCACGCCGACGCCGCCCCGGTCATCGACGAGCTCTGGGCGACGGTCCGACGCCTGGCCGCCGACCCCGCCTCCACCGCTGCCCGCACGGATCTGGCCGGCGTGGCGCAGACATTGCGCGACATGCTGGAACGGCACATCGCGGCGGAGGAACGGATCGTCTTCCCGGTGATTCTCGCGCACATGTCGGCACGGGATTTCACCCGCTGGGACAAACTGGCCGACCGCGATCTGCCCATGCGTGACCTGTGGGTACTCATCCCGTCGACAGTCCGGTCCGCGAACCCGGCGGACGTCGCCCGGGTCACCGCGAAGGCGCCCTGGCTGTTCCGCCTCGCGCTACGCCTGTTCGGCCGATACTACGATCGCAGACATCGCCTCGTCTTCGGCTGACCTCGATCATTCGCCGGCGCGGGCATACTGGATCTCATGCGTAGTGAGCCGCTTGACGCCGTTCGTGATCGTCTTGACGAGCTGGCAGACGAGGTTGATCAAACTGGTCCGATTGTGCTCAGCCGGCCAGGCCGTACCAGCGTGGTTGTTGTCTCGCTGGACGACTGGCAACGGTTTGAGGATCTTGCTTCAGAAGAGGAAACGGAGTGGTGGCGGCACGTCTCAGCCGAGCGTGCGGCGGCCGGGGAGCCTCCAGAGGACGGCGAGGACG